>URVF01000077.1 GCA_900551185.1 uncultured Collinsella sp.
ATCTACACGCGTAAGATCGTCGGCAGCGTCAGATGTGTATAAGAGACAGATTTCGGAGCAGATCTCCACGGCCGGCAAGGAGGCCTCGGGCACGTCCAACATGAAGCTCATGATGAACGGCGCCATTACGCTGGGCACCCTCGACGGCGCAAACATCGAGATCGCCGACCTGGCCGGCCGCGAGAACGAGGCCATCTTTGGCCTGACCGCTCCCGAGGTCGAGCAGCTCTGGGCATCCAACAGCTACTTTGCGTGGGATACCCTCAACGGCGACCGCGAGCGTCTGGGCCGCGTGATGGACGAGCTCAAGGACAACACCTTTGCGGGTCTTTCGGGCAACTTCGAGAGCATCTACAACGAGCTCATGAACAACAACGACCCCGACCTGGTCATGGCCGATTTCCGCAGCTACGTCGACGCCTGGGAGGCGCTCACGAACAGCTACGGCAACCAGGAGACCTGGAACCGCAAGGCGCTGCTCAACACCGCCTCCTCCGGCTGGTTCTCGAGCGACCGCACCATTCGCGAGTACCGCGACGAGATCTGGCACGCGTAAAGCGCGCGAGCTCCCCTATGCCAGCACGGCATTACTCGACGGGCGTGACGTTGCGCCGCGCCCGTCGCTAATGGGTTTAGGAACATCGATGACAGAAGGAGAAATCGATGAGTAAGAAAGAATGCATCGCGATGCTCCTCGCAGGAGGACAGGGCAGCCGATTGGGGGCACTCACCCAAAAGATCGCTAAGCCGGCGGTTAGCTTTGGTGGCAAGTTCCGCATTATCGACTTTTCGCTGTCCAACTGCTCCAACTCGGGCATCGACACGGTGGGCGTTCTGACGCAGTACCGTCCCTACCTGCTGCATGCCTATGTGGGCTCCGGCGAGGCCTGGGATCTGGACAGCCGTGACGGCGGCGTGTCGATTCTGCCGCCGTACGAGACGCAGACCGGTGGCGCCTGGTATGCGGGCGCGGCAGACGCCATTACGCAGAACCTCGACTACATCAAGGCCAACGACCCCAAGTACGTCCTGATTCTTTCGGGCGATCACCTGTATCGCATGGACTACCGCAAGATGCTCAAGACGCACATTGAGAACAACGCCGACCTCACGGTGAGCGTTATGCCCGTGCCGTGGGAGGAGGCCAGCCGCTTTGGCATCCTGACCACCGACCCCGAGGACGGCCGCATCACCAAGTTCACCGAGAAGCCCGATAAGCCCGATTCGAACCTCGCGTCCATGGGCATCTACATCTTCTCGGCCGACGTGCTGATCGAGGCGCTCGAGGAGGACGCTCTGGACCAGCGCTCGAGCCACGACTTTGGCAAGGACATCATCCCCAAGCTGCTCGGCGAGGGCAAGCGCCTGTACAGCTACGAGTTCCACGGCTTTTGGAAGGATGTTGGCACCATCGCCAGCTTTCACGAGACCTCGATGGACCTGCTGGGCAACAACCCCGAGTTCGATCTGTTCGACAAGCACTTCCCCATCATGTCCAACATCACCACGCGTCCGCCGCACTACATTGGCCCGGATGGTCGCCTGGACGACTGCCTGGTCTCCAACGGCTGCAAGATCTACGGCACCGCTCGCCACTCGATCCTTTCGACCGATGTCATCATCGAGGAGCGCGCCGTGGTCGAGGACTCCGTGCTGCTGCCGGGTGCGCACGTTAAGAGCGGCGCACACATCTGTCGCGCTATTTTGGGCGAGAACTCCACGGTCGAAGAGGGCGTGAAGCTCGGCTCTGTCGATACCACCAAGGATACGGCCGTCGTTGGAAATGACGTCGTTATCGGGAAGGGGGAATGATCCGATGATCAATCGCAAGGCCATCGGTTATATCACCGCTAACTACTCTTCGACCTACGGCAGCGTGCTGCTCAAGGATCGCCCCATCGCGTCCGTCCCGTTTTTGGGCCGCTACCGCCTGATCGACTTCCCGCTGTCCAACATGATGAATGCCGGCATTAAGACCGTCGGCGTCGTCATGCCGGGCAACTACCGCTCGCTGATCGACCACGTGGGCTCGGGCAAGGACTGGGGCCTGGACCGCAAGAAGGGCGGCCTGTTTATGGTGCCCGGCAACGCGTATGGCACCACCAAGGGCGGCATGCGTTTCTTGCTGCGCGACATCATCTCCAACAAGACGCTGTTCCAGCGCTCGGACAAGCCCTATGTTGTGATGATGGGCACCAACATCATCTTTAACATGGACCTCAACACCATCATCGACGCGCACGAGAACTCCGGCGCCCAGATGACCGTGGTGTACTGCAAGGCCACGCGCAACGTCGATGACGAGACCAAGCTGCAGATCAACGAGAACGGCCGCCTGACGGGCGTGAGCGCCGGCGTCGTGTACGGCGATAACGCCTCCATGGACTGCTGCATCGTCAACCGCGAGACGCTGCTCGAGATCATCGACCACTACCAGGCCGCCGACTATCTGGACCTGCTCGAGGCGCTACAGGGCGACTTTGGCAACATCGACGTGTGCAGCTACGAGTACAAGGGCGAGGTCGTGGGCGTGTTTAGCGAGAAGTCGCTGTATCGCCGCAGCATGGACCTGCTCGACCAGACCGTGGCCGACCAGCTCTTTGACCCCGAGCGCCCGATCCTGACCAAGGCTCACGACGTGCCGCCTTCGCGCTACGCGACCGGCAGCCACGCCTGCAACTCGATCATCTCGGCCGGCTGCATCATCAAGGGCACCGTGCGCAACTCGATCCTGTCGCGCGGCGTTGTGGTCGAGGAAGGCGCCTCGGTGACCAACTCGATCATCAACCAGAGCTGCATCATCAAGAGTGGCGCCCGCGTTGAGAACGCCATCCTGGACAAGAACAACGTGGTTCCCACCAACACCGAGCTTCGCGGCACGCCCGAGAACATCCTGGTGCTGGGCAAGGCTCCGTTAACTTCCGATACCACGATCGTGCGCTAACGTTGGTACCGCAACATCGCTCGTAACATGTAGAATAGCCGCCCGGTTCGCGCCAGGCGGCTATTCTCGAATTGCAACAGGGAGACAATATGGCTGATTCCAGCAAAAAGATGCAGATCGTGTTTGCCTCGGCCGAGTGCGCGCCGTTTGTGAAGACCGGTGGCCTGGGCGACGTGGCGGGCTCGCTGCCTGCGGCGCTTGTGCGCGCCGGCGCCGAGGTTATCGTGATGGTGCCCAAGTACGCCACCATCAAGGACGAGTACAAGGCGCAGATGGAGCACTTCTCCGACTTTTACGTGAGCCTGGGCTGGCGCAATGAGTACTGCGGACTCGAGAAGCTCGAGCACGACGGCGTCACCTATATGTTCATCGACAACGAGCGCTACTTTGCGCGCGACTATCCGTACGGCTTCTTTGACGACGGCGAGCGTTTTGCGTTCTTCTCCAAGGCCATCACCGAGAGCCTGCAGCACCTGCCGGCCGGCTTTGAGTGCGACATCCTGCACTGCAACGACTGGCAGACGGCACTGGCGCCCGTGTTTTTGCGCGAGTTCTACCAGGGCCTGCCGCTGTACGAGCGCGTCAAGACCGTGTTCTCGATCCACAACGTGGCTTTCCAGGGCCAGTTTAGCGACACCGTAATGGAGGACATCCTGGGCGTGGCGCATATTCCCGCGGCAGCTACGCAGCTGCGCTGCGACGCCTGCAGCATCAACTACATGCTGGGCGCCCTGCGCTATGCCGATGCTATCACCACGGTGAGCCCCACCTATGCCAACGAGATCCAGACGCCTGAATTTGGCGAGGGCCTGGACGGCGTTCTGCGCGAGCGTTCGTACGCGCTGCAGGGCATTTTGAATGGCATCGACGTCGCGGGCTTTGACCCGGCGACCGACAAGCGCATTGCCGCCAACTACACCGTGGAGGACCGTTCCGGCAAGGCCGTATGCAAGGCCAAGCTGCAGGAAGAGCTGGGGCTCGAGGTTCGCGACGACCGTCCGCTCATGGTGATGGTCACGCGTCTGACGCGCCAGAAGGGCCTAGACCTGGTCATGTACGCGCTCGACCGCATCCTGGCCGGCGGCGTGCAGGTGGCGGTGCTGGGCACCGGCGACCGCGACTACGAGGACGGCCTGCGCTACTTCCAGGACAAGTACCCCGGCACCATGGCCGCACGCATCGAGTTCGATCCGGCCCTCTCGCAGCGGATGTACGCCGCCGCCGACATGTTCCTGATGCCTTCGAAGTTTGAGCCCTGCGGCCTGTCGCAGATCATCGCCATGCGCTACGGCACCCTGCCCATCGTGCGCGAAACCGGCGGTCTCAAGGACACCGTGCAGCCTTACAACGAGTTTACCGGCGAGGGCACGGGCTTCTCGTTTAGCAACTTTAACGGCGACGAGATGGGCGATGCGGTATTCCGCGCGGCGCGTCTGTTCTGGGATAACCGCGAGGCCTGGAACCAGCTGGTCACGCAGGCTATGAGCCAGGACTTTAGCTGGACGCGCTCGGCCGATAAGTATCTGGACCTGTACTTCTTTATGCATCCGGAGATTGAGAGGCCGGCGGCTGTTGTCGACGAGCCTGAGGCTGTTGCTGAGCCGGTGGCCGCTGAGGAGACCAAGGCCGAGAAGAAGCCCGCTGCGAAGCCTGCGGCAAAGAAGACCGTGACTCGTAAGACGACGGCCAAGAAGGCCACAGCGACCAAGGCTGCGGAAACCAAGACCACCGCTGCCAAGACAACGACCACGCGCAAGCGCACCACCGCAGCTGCCAAGAAGGCCGCCGAGGCCGAGGCTGCTCCCGAGGTAAAGGCTGAGACCGCTGTCAAGGCACCGGCCAAGGCCGCTGCCAAGAAGTCGACCGCGACCAAGACCAAGACCACGACCGCCAAAAAGGCCACTGCTACGAAGACAACCAAGGCCGATACGACGAAGGCTGCCGCAAAGACGACCCCGAAGACTGCTACAAAGTCCGCCGTCAAGGTCGAGGAGACGCCCGCCGAGTCCAAGGCCGAGGCAACCGTCGAGGCAAAACCGGCCGCCAAGACCACCACGCGCAAGCGCGCCACGACGACAGCCAAGAAGACCACGACCAAGGCTGCTGCTCCCAAGGCGGAGGCCAAGACCGAGGTAAAGGCCAAGCCCGAGCCCGAGCCTGCCAAGGAGATCCCGGTCTCCCCCGCCGCTCCGGCAGAGAAAAAGGCCCCGTCCAAGAAGACGTCCGTCCGCAAGGCCACGGCCACCCGCAAGCGCCGCTAGCACACAGACGATCCAAAACCTAATCAAACCCTAAGCAAAGGGCGCTCCAACCGGGCGCCCCTTCTCTGTAGGTAGTGGTAAAACGATTTTCTAGGACAACCGTTCGCCGATGGTAAACGGATGTTGTTTATACAGCCTGTGTACAACAGATATACTTAGATCCTATGCGTAAAGCCCATGGCCAGCAGGCCATGATTCTATTGAACTGGACCGTACTATGAGATTGATACACAACAGCCGTCTGCCGCAGTTTCGCACTCCGTTTGGTGCTGTGACCACAGGAACTACCCTTTCGCTCTCCGTGATTCTGGAGGATGCCGATCCCGCGCAGGCAACGCTTACGCTGCGCACCTGGGTCGATGAGATCGGTGAGTCTCTGTATCCCATGACGCACGAGGGCGACGGCATATTTAGCGTAGAGCTCAAGTGCACCGAGCCCTGTCTTATCTGGTACAGCTTTATCTGCAATATCGAGGGTCAGCCTGTGGTTCGCCTGGGCGCACCACAGGGCCGCACCGGCGGCGAAGGCGTAACCTACGATTACGCCGAGGTGCCTTCATTCCAGGTCACCGTCTACAAGCACCGCGAGAATCGTCCCACCTGGTACGAGCGCGGTATGGTCTACCAGATCTTCCCCGATCGCTATGCCCGCGACGAGCACTGGCGCGAGCGCACGCTGGCACAGGTCGAAAAGCCGCGCAACGGAATCCAGCGCCGTATGGTCGAGGACTGGAACGAGCCGCCCGTATACGAGCGCGCCGAGGACGGTTCCATCAAGACCTGGGACTTTTACGGCGGATCGCTCAAGGGCATCCAAGAAGACCTGCCTCGCATCGCCGAGCTGGGCTTTACAGCCATCTACCTCAACCCCATTTTCGAAGCCGCGAGCAACCACCGCTACGACACCGCCGATTACACCAAGATCGATCCGATTCTGGGCACCGAGCAGGACTTTACTGAGCTGTGCGAGGCGGCCGAGAAGCTGGGCATTTCCATCATTCTGGACGGTGTGTTCAACCACACGGGCGACGATTCGATCTACTTCAACCGCTACGGCAACTACCCCGGCGTGGGCGCGTGGCAGAGCGAGGATTCGCCGTGGCGCGATGCGTTTTATTTCCACGAGGACGGCTCGTACGACTGTTGGTGGGGCGTGGGCAATATGCCCGCCATTAATGAGAGCTCCGAACTGGTACGCGAGCGTCTCCTGGGCAAGGACGGCGTCATTCGTAAATGGCTGCGTGCCGGTGCCCATGGTTGGCGCCTGGATGTGGCCGACGAGCTTTCCGATGACTTCCTGGACGAGATCAAAAAGGCCGTGCTCGCCGAGAAGCCCGACGCGCTGCTGCTCGGCGAGGTCTGGGAAGACGCCTCCAACAAGATAAGCTACGGCCATCTGCGTCGCTATCTGCAAGGCTCCGAGCTCGACTCGGCCATGGATTACCCCTTCCGCGACATGGTCATCGGCTTTTTGATGGGCTACAAAAACGCCTACCAAGCTGCCGAGGATATCGAGACCCTACGCGAGAACTATCCGCGTGAGGCCCTGTCTTGCGCACTTAATCTGCTTTCGAGCCACGACCGTCCGCGCATCATCTCGGTGCTCGGCGGCGGCCCCGACGAGTCGCAGCTGCCCGAGAGTGAGCGCAGCAAATGGCGCCTGGACGAGAACGCGATGGGCCTGGCCAAGAGCCGTTTTTGGCTGGCGACGCTCATGCAGATGACGTTCCCCGGTGTGCCTTCGATTTACTATGGCGACGAGTACGGCCTTGAGGGCCTGACCGATCCGGGTAATCGCCGCACCTTGCCGACCAAGGCAGACCTGCACGACTTCGATACGTTCGCAATCGTCAAGAACGCATCTGCTGTGCGCCGCGCGCTGCCGTTTATGATCGACGGTGAAATCAAGGCCTTTGCGCTCAATGACGAAGTACTCGCTTATACGCGCACCGGTAAAGACGGCGAGTCCGCGACCGTCATCATCAACCGCAGCCTGCGCAATTCACACCTGTCTCTTATACACATCTGACGCTGCCGACGATCTTACGCGTGTAG
>URVF01000078.1 GCA_900551185.1 uncultured Collinsella sp.
TCTACACGCGTAAGATCGTCGGCAGCGTCAGATGTGTATAAGAGACAGGAGCTGGCACTCCTCGCCCACGGTGACGTGGCCGATCAGGTGCGTCTGCGGCCACACGACGGTGTCGCGGCCGATGACGGCATCGGGACCGATCCAGGCCTGCGTGGGATCGATGAACGTGACGCCCTCGGCCATCCAGTGCTCGTTGATGCGGTCGCGCGCGATAGTGGTGAGCTGCGCGAGCTGGATGCGGCTGTTGACGCCCAGGCCGTCGCGGTAGTCGTCGCAGTGGAAGATGGAGACTGCCTGGCCGTGGCCTTTGAGGATCTCGAGCATGTCGGGCAGGTAGTACTCGGACTGTGCGTTGTCGTTACCAATTTCGTCGATGTGGGCGGCGAGCTGCGCGCCGTCAAAGGCGTAGCAGCCGGCGTTGCACTCCAACAGCGTGGCAGCCTGCTCGGGCGTGCAGTCCTTCTGTTCGATGATGCGCTCGATCTGGCCGTCGGCGCCCAGCTTGATGCGGCCGTAGCCGAAGGGGTCGGGCGGGGTCATGGTCATGACGGTGCAGGCGAGCTCGCCGGTAGCGACGGTCTGCGCGAACTTGGCGACGGTGTCGGCGGTGATGAGCGGCAGGTCGCCGTTGAGCACGACGACGGGGCCTTGCGTGATGCCGCAGGCCTCGAGCGCGACCTTCACGGCGTGACCGGTGCCCAGGCGCTCGGTCTGCTCAACGCACTCGACCTTGGTGGCACTGTTGGCGTAGGCACCGTCGATGAGGGCGCGCATCTCGTCGGCGTGGCTACCGATGACAACCACGACGCGGCTGCAGCCGGCCTTGATGGTGGCGTCGACGATCCACTGGACCATGGGCTTGCCCAGGATCTTGTGCGAAACCTTGCAGTGGTTCGACTTCATGCGGGTGCCCTCGCCGGCAGCGAGGATAATTGCGGTTGCGTCCATGTGATCTCCTGTTACGTTATAGAGACGTGTGTTTGGAAACGATACACGGCGCAATATGATACCGCAGGCATATGTTGAGCGCGTAACGATTGGTTTGCGGCGGTTGAGGCTTGCGCCGCCGGCGTGGCGTTTGCGCTGCTTGCGTGCAGCGTTGGCGGTGCTGCGGAGCTGTCGTTTGAGCGAGGGGACGGGGGTGCCCGTGGACAACATGCGAGAGGAGTTTGGCGGCGAGCCCGTCGCGGCGTTCTCGATGTCGCATCCGGCTGTGCCGGCCCTCTACATGGTGCTGACGCTGGGGCTCACCATGTTCTCGATGCAACCGGTGCTGATTGCGCTATCGCTTGCGGGCGGGTTGGCGTACGGGCTTGCGACGCGCGGTGCTGCGCGCACGTTGGGGGCGCTTCGCTGGCAGCTGCCGGTGATTTTGATTATCGCGGTGCTCAATCCGCTGTTTAGTGCATCGGGCTCGACGGAGCTGTTTCGTATTGGCATGCGTGCGGTGTATCTAGAGAGCATGGTTTACGGCCTGTGCATGGGTGGGCTGTTTGTGGCGAGCGTGCTGTGGTTTGAGGCCGCGGCGTCGATGCTCGAATACGACAAGGTACTTGCGCTTTTGGGCAACGCCGCGCCGGTGCTCGCGCTCATGATCTCGATGTGCATGCGGCTTATCCCGCAGTTTTTACGCCGCGGTCGTACGGTACTGGCGGTGCAGGATGCGATTGATGTGCCGGGTCGCGCGCCGGCCGATCCCGTGCGTTCGCGCCTACGGGCATCGAGCGTGTTGATGGGCTGGGGCATGGAAGATTCGCTGGAGCGCGCGGACGCCATGCGCTCCCGTGGATGGGGCGCCGCGACACGTCGCACGACGTACGCGCGGTATCGGCTGGGTCGCGGCGATGTTGCCGCGCTGGTTGGGCTTGCGGTGTTTGGTGCCGCTGCGGTGGCGGTGGCATGGACCGCGACAACGCAGTATTCGTTTTACCCGCAACTATCGGTGCCGGCGCCGTGGCTGGGCTATGTCGTGTACGCTGCCTGGATGATGCTGCCCTGCGTGTTGCATGCGATCGATGAGAAGAGGTTCGGCTGATGGCTCGGTTGGATAGGGGACCGGTGTCGGGCGCGGCATACGGCCCGGATATGCCGGCGATTGAGGTGCGGAGCCTGAGCTTTGCCTACCCCGATGCGGATGCTGCGGTGCTCGAGGGACTCGACTGGTCTGTTCCCCAAGGTGCATTTGCGCTGCTTGTCGGCGGTACCGGATCGGGTAAGTCGACGTTGCTGTCGCTACTCAAGCCCGAGATCGCTCCGGCGGGCGAGCGCACTGGCGAACTGCTCGTGCTGGGCGAGAACGTCGCCGACATGGATGTGCGGGCATCGGCGGAGCGCGTGGGCTATGTGTTCCAGGATCCCGAGAACCAGATCGTGTGCGAAACCGTGTGGCACGAGATGGCGTTTGGCCTGGAAAACTTGGGGCTAGCGCGTGATGAGATGCGCCGTCGCGTAGCTGAGACCAGCTATTTCTTTGGGCTGGAAGATTGGCTTCACCGCGATACTGACACGCTTTCGGGCGGTCGCAAACAGTTGCTGTCGTTGGCGGCCGTTCTGACGCTGCGCCCGCGCGTGCTGCTGCTCGACGAGCCCACGTCTCAGCTTGATCCGGTTGCGGAGAAGAATTTCCTGCACGCGCTGTTTCGTGTGAATCGCGAGCTGGGCTGCACGGTTGTTGTGGCGACGCATCAGCCGCGCCCAATGCTCGAATACGCGACGTGTGCGTACCGGATTGAGGACGGTCGCGTGCGCGAGGTGGCGGATATGGCTTCTTTGGGACGCCGAGAATCGCTGTTTTCCGATGACATGTTGGGGTGGGGTGCCATCCGATGTGCAAATAAAGGAGTATTCAGCAGGCGTGAGGACAATTTGGGCTCTCTGGAGCCGCCCGGGGACGTATCGAGCGCGAAAAAAAGTTCGGAATTGGACAAATCGTCCGAATTTGTGGCGCAAACGTCGCTCGAGAACGGCTCGGAAGCCTTCTCGCGCACGGATGGAAGCAGAATGCTCCAAAAAATGCACGGCGGGTCGGCTACCACCCTGTCGGAAGGCTGGTTTCGCTACGATCGAGCGTCCGGCTGGGTGCTGCGCGGGCTCGATGCTTCGTTTTCGGCTGGCGCGGTGCATGCAATCGTGGGCGGCAACGGATGCGGTAAGTCGACGATGCTCTCGGTGCTGGCGAAGACCGCCAAGCTGCAGCGCGGCCGCATGGTGCGCGAAGCGGCCTCGGCGGCGCTGCTGCCACAGAATCCCAAGGCATTGCTGGTTGCCGAGACGGTTCGCGATGAGCTGATGGAATGGGCCTCGACCTGCGGATACGACGAGGCCGCAGCACGGGAGCAGACAGCGCGCCTGGGTCTGGCGGGCTTGGAGGCGCGTCACCCGTACGATCTTTCGGGCGGTCAGTGCCAGCTGCTTGCGTTGGCAAAGCTGCTGTTGATTGGCCCCGAGCTGCTATTGCTCGATGAGCCCACCAAGGGTTTGGACCTGGCCAGCCGCCGCATCATCGCCCGTGCCCTGCGTGACCATGCGAAGGCTGGCGGCACCGTCATCATGGCTACGCACGATTTGGACTTTGCCGAGCAGGTGGCCGACGACGTCGCCATGATGTTTGACGGCGAGATTGCCTGCGTGGAGCCCCCGGCCGACTTCTTTGCCGACAACGTGTTCTATAGGGCGTGATGGGATGACGGACTGTCGTTTCTCGCGTTTACTCACAAAACTGGAGATTCCGCTGTTGTTGGCGGTGCCGGCGGTGATGGCAACGGCGTTGCTGGCGGGCGTTGAGCAGGCGGCGCTCGCCATGCTTGTCGTGGTGGCGCTGGTGCTTGCGCTGTTCTTTGCAGGCTACGAGGCGTCGCGACCGGGCCTGCGCCAGATTATGCCCACGCTGGTGCTGGCGGCGCTGGCGGCGGCGGGCCGCATCTTGTTCGGCCCCATTCCCGACTTTAAACCCGTGAGCGCCATCGCCATCATCGCCGGGGCGACGCTCGGGCGTCGCAACGGCTTCATGGTCGGCGCGTTGGCAGCACTGACCAGCAATTTCTTTTTTGGGCAGGGCATGTGGACGCCATGGCAGATGTATGCCTGGGGCCTGGTTGGCTATGTTGGCGGTGCGCTGGCGCATGCCGGTGCGTTCGACCGTGCGGATGGAACCGTGCGCATGCCGGCGCTGATGGCGTACGGCTTTGCTTCGGGTCTGCTGTACGGCGTGGTGATCAACGCGTACGACATTATCGGTTTTGTACAACCGCTCACGTGGGCGGGCGTCGTGGCGCGTCTTGCCACGGCAGTGCCGTTCGATATCACACACGGCCTCGCGACCTGCGTGTTCTTGGCCGCCCTCTACAAGCCTTGGTGTCGACGGATCAACCGCGTTGTCGTGAAATACGGGCTGTAGGGCTGGTTGCGCCGGGGCGTGAATCAATACTTCCGAAGTACCATTTCAAAACTATGCCGGTTTACGGGGCTAGATTAGCGTAGGCCGACCATACCGGCTTTTTTCAAAATAGAGCAAGCCGTTTACCTGAGGTTTTATTATTTCGGAATTGCGTATGGTTGGGGGTTCGCGATTCAGCCCCGTAAACCGGCATAGTTTTGGAATGGCCGGCTGATATGACGGGCATCGTGGCCCTCAGAGAGCCAAATCGATCCGTTTTCCTCCGTCTCCAGACGTCCCCGGGGAATCAGTTGGCGGCGCTTGCCACGAAACTGGCCCATCTACTACGTTTAGCTTGATACCCCCGACCATGACCGCGTTTTATGAAAAACCGCAGGCTTTCTACCTGCGGTTTTCTTTTTGCGTTGTTCGCTGTGGTTGAGGGTAGTGGCTTAAACGTAGTAGATGGGTCAGTTCCGTGGCGGGAGGGCCGCGTGGGTTCCCTCGCGAGGTGAAAATGATCCCTTTTCCTCCGTCCCCAGGGGATCAATTGGGGCTAGAGTTCTAGCGTGAGGGTGACGGGGCAGTGGTCGCTGCCAAAGATGTCGCCGCGGATGCCGGTGTCGCGTACGTTGTCGGCGATTGCGTCGCTCACCAGGAAATAATCGATGCGCCAGCCGGCGTTGTTCTTGCGAGCATTAAAGCGGTAGCTCCACCAGCTGTAGACGCCCTCGACGTCGGGGTTTGCCGCGCGCCAGGTATCGGTGAAGCCGGCGTTGAGCAGCTCGGTAAACTTGCTGCGTTCTTCGTCCGAAAAGCCCGCGTTGCCGCGGTTGGACTTGGGGTTCTTAAGGTCGATCTCCTCGTGCGCCACGTTAAAGTCGCCGCAGGTTACGACGTGTTTGCCGGTCTCGCGCTCGAGCGCGTTCAAAAAGCCGCGGTAGGCATCGTCCCAGGCCATGCGCACGTCGATGCGGGCGAGTTCGTTTTGCGCGTTGGGAGTGTAGACATCCACAAACCAGAACTTGTCGAACTCCAGCGCGCAGACGCGGCCCTCGGTCGCGGCTTGAGCGACGAGCTCGGCCGCCTCGCCCTCGCCGGCGTAGGGCAGCAGCGCATCGGCGCGCAGTACGCGCAGCGGTTCCTGGCGGCTAAAGACCGCGGTGCCCGAGTAGCCCTTGCGCTCGGCGTAGCTCCAGGTTTGGTGATAGCCGGGCAGGTCGATATCGACCTGGCCCTCCTGCAGCTTGGTCTCCTGCAGCGCCAGGATATCGACGTCGAGTTCTTGCACGATCTGGATAAAGCTCGGGTCCTTTTTGAGCACGGCGCGCAGGCCGTTGACGTTCCACGAGGCGAAAGTGTAAGTCTGAGGCATGGTGTCCTTTCGACGGGGTTGGCAGGCTTAAGATTAGCGCAACAGGGGCGGGGTGGGCTCCGCGCATGCTGACTTAAAGGCCGCATGCTGGGACGTCGTCCAACGCTGCCCGACTAACAAGGACGGAGGACTCATATGACGCAGGCAATATCGGACCCCAGGCAGGCCTCCGCCGCGCTGGCGGATCTGTTTGACACCCACAAGCGCGTGGTCTTCTTTGGCGGCGCGGGCGTTTCCACGGCGAGTGGCATCCCCGATTTCCGCAGCGTGGACGGCCTATATCACCAACAGTTTGCCTACCCGCCCGAGACCATGCTCTCGCATGGCTTTTACGAGGTGCACCCGGCCGAGTTCTTCGACTTCTACCGCACCAAGATGATCGCGCTTGGCGCCAAGCCCAACCGCTGTCACACCAAGCTGGCCGAGCTGGAGCGCGCCGGCAAGCTAAATGCCGTGGTGACGCAAAACATTGACGGCCTGCATCAGATGGCCGGCTCACAGCGCGTGTTCGAGCTGCACGGATCGGTCCATCGCAACATTTGCCAGTCGTGCGGCGCGGTCTATAGCGCCGAGTGGATTTGCTCGCGCGAGCACGAGGACGCCGCGGGCGTGCCCGTGTGCCCCGCGTGCGGCGGGCGCATTAAGCCCGATGTGGTGCTTTACGAGGAGCCGCTCGATGAGCATGTGCTGACCGGCGCCGTTGCCGCCATCGCCGCGGCCGATGCCCTCATTGTGGGCGGGACCTCGCTCGTGGTGTATCCGGCGGCGGGCCTTACGCGTTACTTTACCGGCGATACGCTGGCCATTTGCAATCTTGCTCCCACCGATCAGGATGCAAATGCCGACCTGCTGATTTCTTGCGACATCGCTGCCGCGTTTGCGTTCTAGCCCGTGTGCGCGGATACAATAGAAAGACTGAGTGCAAAGCGACCCCGCCGCCAGCTCCCCAAGCTCGGCGGTGTGGGCATTTTAGGAGGATGTTCATGGCGAACGACAGCAAGACATGGCGGTGCGGAAAGTATGAGCTCAGCTTTGACCGTCCGCGCATCATGGGCGTCCTCAACGTGACGCCCGATTCGTTTAGCGATGGCGGGGAACACTTCGACCCGGATGCCGCCATCGAGTACGGCCTGGCGATGCTTGACGCCGGCGCCGACATCATCGACGTGGGCGGCGAGTCCACGCGCCCTGGTTTTACCCCGGTCAACCCCGACGAGGAGGCTCGCCGCGTGCTGCCCGTGGTGCGCGCGCTGGCCAAGGAGGGCGCCATCGTCTCGATCGACACGCGTCATGTGGCGGTTGCCAAGGCGGCCGTGCGCTGCGGCGCCTCGATCGTCAACGACGTGACCGGCTTCACCGATCCCAAGATGGTCGAGTTTGTTAAGACGAGCACCTGCGGCGTCATCGTGATGCATGCCGGCGAGGTCGCCGCGCCCGCCCGCACGCACGCAACGGTGCAGCTCGATACCCTGTCTCTTATACACATCTGACGCTGCCGACG
>URVF01000079.1 GCA_900551185.1 uncultured Collinsella sp.
CTACACGCGTAAGATCGTCGGCAGCGTCAGATGTGTATAAGAGACAGGGAGAAGGCGATTCGTAACCTGCTGGGCTATGAGGACAACACCGCCGGCCGCATCATGACCTCGGAGTTTGTCTCGCTGCCCGCCACGGCGACGGTCGGCGATGCCATCGAGGCGATTCGCAAACTCGATGAGGACTTCGAGAGTGTCTATTACGTCTATACCGAGGATCCGAGCGGCATGCTCACCGGCGTGCTCTCGCTGCGCACGTTGATCGTGGCCGACCGCGATGCCACGCTGGGCCAGCTCGCCTATCGCGACCTGGTCTACGTGTCGCCCGACGAGGACCAGGAAGACGTGACGGACGAGATGACCAAGTACGACCTGGTTGCCATCCCTGTCTGCGACGAGAACCGTCATATCCTGGGCATCGTGACCTTCGACGACGCCATGGACGTTATCGCCGAGGAGCATCAGGAGGACCTGCAGATCGCCGGTGTCGGCTCGGGCGATAGCGCGTCGGACGACTCGACGAACGTGCTCAGCTGGTTCGTGCATCGTCAGTACTGGGTCGTCGTGTGGGGCATCGCCTCGTGCATTATGGCGACGGTGCTGGGGACGGCGCTGGGCTCCGCGCATCTGGTGGTGTTCCCCATGTGCGCCATGCCGCTCGTGCTGCTGGCGGCCTCGCGCATGGTGTCGTTCGTCAAGAACTACTTCCTCGAGTACGACGGTCACGACGACGAGCCCAAACCGTACCTGGGATTCTTCTTCCAGAGCACGGGTATGGGCCTGATCCTTTCGCTTGTTACTTACCTGTGCGCGCAGCTGGTGCGCACTGCCGCGTTCCTCGATGCCCCTATGTTTGAGGAGCAGCTCTTTACCGGCTGCTTTAACATCGCGGCCATCATCTGCCTGGTGGGCAACATGAGCGCCGTGATTTACCTGATGGTGCTGTTCTGGCGCGATGAGCACGACCTTAATACGTCGGGTACCGCCATGAACGTCATCGCCGTCATGATCTCGTGTGTGGCGTACTGCATCGCCGCGGTGCTGCTCACCATGTCGGTCATGGGTTAGGTGGTCGCGTGCAAAATACCAAGCAAAAGTCGGGCACCAAGCAAAAGTTGACCATCGCGGCCATCTTTGGCGCTATGGGTCCCGGTCTGCTGGCGGCGCTTTCGGGCAATGACGCCGGCGGCATTGCAACGTATTCCAGCGCGGGCGCCAGCTATGGCTACAAGATGCTCTGGATGCTTCCCGTCATGACTGTGCTGCTCATCGTGACGCAGGAGACCGCGGCGCGCTGCGGCTGCGTCACGGGCAAGGGCCTGGCATCGCTCATTCGCGAGCGCTTTGGCGTGCGCAAGAGTGTACTTGCTATGGCGGCGCTGTTGATCGCCAACACGGCTGTGACCATTTCGGAGTTTGCGGGCATCGCCAGCGGCCTTGCTCTCTTTGGCGTGCCGGCGAGCATCTCGGTGCCGTTGGTAGCGCTGCTGGTGTGGATGCTTACCATGTCGGGTAGTTTCCAGCGCATCGAGAAGATTCTGCTGCTGGTGAGCTGCGTGTTCGTGACCTATATTGTCGCCGCGTTTATGGCTGGCCCCAACTGGGGTGAGGTCGCGGTCGACCTGGTCGTGCCTAACATTCAAAATGACCCCAGCTACGTGTCGCTCGTGGTCGCAACGATCGGTACCACCATCGCACCGTGGATGATCTTCTTGGCTCAGAACAACGTGGTCGATAAGAATGCGGGCGAGGACGACATCGTGTTGCAGCGTATTGATACCGTGAGCGGCTCGCTTGCCGCCGATGTCATTGCCGGCTTTATTATCATCACGACCGGTACGGTGTTGTTCCCGGCGGGCATTCAGATTAGCGATGCCGCCGATGCCGCCCGCGCACTGGAGCCCATCGCGGGCCAGTGGTCCACGGTACTGTTTGCCTCGGGCCTGGTCGCGGCGAGCTTCTTGGCCGCCTGCGTGCTGCCGGGCGTTACGTCGAGCGCTATCTGCGAGGCATTTGGCTGGGAGCGCGGTGCCGACCGCAGCTGGGACGAGGCCCCGGTTTATCGCGGCATCATTACGGCCATCATCGGTATCTCTGCCGTGCTGGTGCTTATGCCCGGCGTCGATCTGTTCCAGATTATGATGACCTCGCAGGTCATCAATGGCGTGCTACTGCCCGTGGTTCTGGTGTTCCAGGTGGTTATCGCCGCCGACCGTCACATCATGGGTGCCAACCGCAATGGCCGCGTGTGGAACGTGCTCACTTGGGCGACTATCGCCGTGATTACGGTGCTGACAGTCGTCATGTTTGTGCTGCAAGCGATGGGCTACAGCGCTTAACGCCCACTTTTGCTTCCGAACAGGCCGCAGCGATGGGCTGCGGCCTGTTTTTGTCTGCTATAGGGTGTTAGCTATATGGCAGTGGGCAAAAAATGCCAAATATGAGTACTGTTGCTAAGTGAATAGCATTTACATCCAAGAGGATAATAAACATAACCTATAGTATGTTCATTAAAATTGGCTGTAATACGCCTTAAACCAGTCAGGTTGGCTGCTTTAGGGGGTTGTAGGGGTCGCTCGGACGTCATTTTGGGTGGTTTTGCCTGCTACTAAAATGGTAACAGTACTCATATTTGCCCTTTTTTGCCCACAGACCTTTGAGGGTGCGGCGAAAAGGGCTTGTTTTGATTGTTTGGGGCAGGCGCGAGGCGCGGAAACGATGTCTGGAGCGACGGAGCGGCCCGGAATTCATCCGTAGAGGTCTTCCTCGGCTGTGTCAGGAGTTGTCCCTAGGTGCCGGCACATAAGGAACGTCCCCAACTACCGGAAGGGGGGCGTCTGCCGTGGCAGGCGCCCCCCTTCCGGATGTGGGAAGTTTGTGCTGCAGGTTACTTGTCGGTGCCCAGCTTGTGCGGCTTGAGAGCGAGCGCATTGACGAGTGCGTCGGTGGCAGACTTGACGGCTGCCGGCTGCGGATCGTTGACGTGATCCTCGGGGTGTACGGGCAGGTCCTTCTTGACGGCATCGTGGATCAAGTTGAGGTACTCAGTCACGCCAGTGGTCGATAGGTGCGTGCCATCGCCATCGAACAGGTCGTTGCGGTTGGCGCTGTATCCGTACCAGTCGATAACGCGCACGTTCTTGTAGCGCGTAGCGGCGTTAGCGATGGCCTGGTTGGTAGAGCCAACCCACGGCTGCGGGCTGCGCGTGTTCACAAACACCACAATACGCTTATCTCCTGCATCGTCCATGATGGCGTCGATCTGGTCGTCGGTTACCAAGCCGTTGGTGCCCAGTGCAAAGACCACGATCTTGCCGGCAAGGTTCTGCTGGATATAGCCCTCAAATGTCGCGCGGCCCGCATCAAACTGGCGGCCCTTTTCGGCATCGATATGGCTGTGCGGGAACACACCGTCAAAGGTGTCTACGGCACGCAGCGACACGGAGTCGCCGATCATAAGCAGATCGTAGGAGCCATCGGGGAAGCCGTCGTTGTCCTTGTCGGTGTCGTCGGCCGCCTGCTGGTCGGTGGGCGCGGTGTTCTTGGCTTCCTTGTTGAGGACTTCGGCGCCCTCGCCGCTCAGCGCAGACGTCTCGGGCACAAAGATCAGGCCGCCCAGTGCAACGACCAATACGACAGCGCAGGCTGCGCAGACGGGGACGTGCGTGCGTGCCCAGTTGGCGGGCGTGGTGGTGCCATCGCGGAATTCGGCAACGGTGCGCCCAAAGGCGCCCTTCCTAAACGGCGTCTCGATAAAGCGATATGAGCATTCGGCCACGGCGACCACCAACAGCACCTGCAAAATGTACTGCCACCACGGTGTATCGTTGATGTTGGCGACCGGGTTCATGAGCAACAGCAGGGGATAGTGCCACAGGTAGATGCTGTACGAGCGCTTGCCAACCCACACGAGTGGCTCGGCGGACAGCGCGCGGGCAACCATTCCCTGGGGCTGCACGCAGGCCGCGATGACCATGAGTGTGAGGATCGAGCACAGCAGCGTGCCTCCGCGATACTGGAACGCGGTGTAGCCGTTGGTGAGCGCGACCATGGAGGCAAGGCCAACCAGACCCACGAGGCCCAACACATCGATGGATGCGGGCGAGGACCAAAAGCGCACGAGGGCGCTCGGCTGTGCCGGGCCGGTCTCGGCTGATTCGTCGGCCTTCTCGCCAGGCTTGCCCTCGGCGTTCTTGCCGTGCTTGGCGGCGCCGGCCAGGCGATTGAGCCCCAAACGACGAGCGAGACGCACCGGCGCCAGGTCGCGATCGGGGATAAAGGCCATCCAGGCACCCAGCAGCAGCGAGAACACGCGGGTGTCGGTGCCGTAGTACACGCGGCTGGGGTCGGCGGCAGGGTTGTAAAGCACCATCATGGCAAGGGCAGATACCGCGGCAAGGCCCAGAACCACGCGGCGCGTGTTGGGCTTGCTCATGTGCATGGATACCATAGCGAGCAGCAGCGGGGGCCAAACCAGGTAGAACTGTTCCTCGATGGCGAGCGACCAAAAGTGCGTAAGCGGCGAGGGATCGCCCAGGGCGTTGAAGTACGAGACGTTTTGGGCAATCTGCCACCAGTTGTTGAAGAACAGCAGCGACGGCAGGATATCGGGGCGCATCTTGGTGAGCATCACGTGGTTGAAGACGGTGCACAGCGCACAGGTCACCACCACGACGGTCACCACGGCGGGGACCAGGCGACGGATGCGGCGGATCCAGAAGCTCTTGAGGTCGATACGGCCGGTCTTAGCGACTTCGTTGAGCAGCAGGCGTGTGATCAGATAGCCCGAAAGCACAAAGAAGATCGTGACGCCGAGCAGACCGCCCTGCGCCCACGTGAGGTTGAGGTGATAGAGCACCACCGCGACGACGGCAAGCGTGCGCAGGCCGTCAAGGGCAGGGATGTAGTGGGACTTGGGGCGAGCAGGCGTCTGCTCCGCGGCGGGAGTGTTGGCGCGGCCCGCGTTGTTGGCAGAAGCGCGATGGGGGCTCGTGGTGCGTCGCGGCTCGTTGGCACGGCGTTCGCTCTTCACGCGTTCGTGCGGCGCCGGCTCGTTGCCCGTGCGGCGTCGACCGCGCGAGCCCGATTGCGAGAATTGTTCCATAAAACATCATCCAATGACGAGAATAATCAGCACGTATTCATTGTAGCTGCCTGCTCCTGTGAATGCTTGCTGCTGGCGCAACCTCAAGGGTGCGTTCACATCAAAGTGAACTAAAGTTATAGAGGTGCGAAGGCGCGCAATCGACGGTCGACGGTGGGTGCAAAGCCCGCAGATGAGGAGGTTTCCATGGCAGATCGCGGCATCGTTGCGGTGTTCGGCAGCATGAACATGGACCTTTCGGTGGCGTGCGAGCGCATACCGCGCGCGGGCGAGACGGTCGGTGGTAGCGGTTTTATCACCAACGCCGGCGGCAAGGGCGCCAATCAGGCTGTAGCTGCCGCGCGTATGGGCGCGTGCACGCACATGATCGGCGCGGTCGGTCGCGACGCGTTCGGCGCGTCGCTCGTGGTGGGGCTCCAAGACGCCGGCGTGGACTGTGACTTTGTAGTGCATCGCGATGACGTGGAGACGGGAACGGCGACCATCATTCGCTGCGAGGGCGACAACCGCATCGTACTGTCACCGGGCGCCAACCATGCGCTTGCGGGCGCGGACGTTGCCTGCGCGCTGAGGCGTCTGGTGGCTCATGAGCTCGACGGCGACGCCAGCGAGATTGCCCCGGCTGCCGGAAGCGTCTTTATCGCCCAGGGCGAATGTGACCTTGCAGCGACGGCCGAGGCGCTTGTTTGCGCTCACGAGCTGGGGTTCTATACGGTCTTTAATCCAGCGCCCGCCTGCGAGCTGCCTGCGGAGGTCTGGCCTGCGGTCGACTTGGTCTGCCCCAACGAGACCGAGTGCCAGGTGCTGACGGGCATTCTGCCCACGGATGACGCGAGTTGCGTCACCGCGCTCAATGCGCTGCTCGACAAGGGTGCCGGAGCTGCGGTCATCACGTTGGGCGGTGCCGGCTCGGTTACGCTCGGCGATGGCGGTGAGCTGCTGCGCATGCCGGCACTTTCGAGTACGGTAGTCGATACCACGGCCGCCGGCGATACGTTTATCGGCGCGTTGGCGGCGGCTCGCCTAGAGGGCTTGCCGCTCTTTGAGTGCATGGCCGCGGGTGCTCGCGCCTCGGCAGTGACGGTGTCGCGCCTGGGCGCTCAGCAATCGATTCCCACGCGCGCCGAAGTTGAACATTGGTTTGGTTAAACGATAAAGACGGAGAAGCGGAGTAGAACAATGGCAATCAAGAAGCTGATCCTTGATCTGGATATGGGTGTTGACGATGCGATGGCGCTGGCCTATGCCATCGCGAGCCCCGAGGTGGAGCTCGTGGGCATCACCACGTGCTTTGGCAACGTGCGCGTCGAGCAATCGACGCACAACTGCCTTGCGGTGCTCGATCTGCTGGGTCGCCCCGAGGTTCCGGTGTACCTGGGTGCCGACCGTCCTCTGCAGGCGACTGAGCCCTATACGCCGCCGGCGTCCACCGCGCTCATTCACGGCAAGAACGGCATCGGCGGCGCGAGCGTGCCCGCGTCGCCCTACGAGCCGGTGGGGGCGACCTCGGCCGACGGCAACGCTGCGGTCGATTATCTGATCGATGCCGCGCGCACCTATGGTCCCGATCTGGTCTACGTAGCGACTGGCCCGCTCTCCAACCTGGCGCTCGCCCTGGAGCGCGATACGGCGGCGATGATGTCCATCGGCCGCGTGGTCGTGATGGGCGGCGCCCTTACCGTGCCCGGCAACGTGAGCGCGGGCGCCGAGGCCAATATGGCGAGCGACCCCGAGGCAGCCGACGCGGTGCTGCGCTCGGGCCGTAAGCTCACCATGGTGGGTCTGGACGTGACGCATCGCGTGGTGCTCACACGCCGCGACATTGCCGGCTGGACGGGCTCTGTCTCTTATACACATCTGACGCTGCCGACGATCTTACGCGTGTAGATCT
>URVF01000080.1 GCA_900551185.1 uncultured Collinsella sp.
GAGCCCGGGGCCCGTGGGTTATACCCTAAGAGCAAACCACCCTTTTAAGGGTGGTTCTGATTAAAGAAAAATCAAAAATAATCTGAAATAGTTCTTGCATAGTTAGTTATATAAAGTATTATAACATCATGGGATGAATGAAGGGTTCATCCAAGTGAGTTAGGAGTAAGGGATGTTCAATTTCGATGAGCCTCGTTACGAGAAGGTTGTGAGCGATGCCCTCGCTCTCCGTCCTCAGATTGAGGCTGCCGTGGACAAGGTCTGCGAGCAGGGTTATTCCAACATCTTCTTCATCGGCTGCGGCGGCACCTGGGCACACACGCTCCCGATGAAGTATTGGGTCGAGACCACCACGGCCGACGTCGACGTCCACTGCGAGATTGCCGCTGAGTTCCTCGCATGCCCGCCCAAGACCTTCAACAAGGACTCGGTCTGCGTCTTCTCCACCCGTACCGGCACCACCCCCGAGATCATCGAGGCTGCCAAGTTCTGCCAGGAGCAGGGCGCCCGCACGCTGATGTATGTCTCCAACGACAACACCCCGGCCACCGAGTACGCCGATTACAAGTTCTTCAGCTTCGCCGAGGACGACGTTCTGTGCGAGGCCATCTACACCTACCAGATCACGCTGGTCGCCCGCTTCCTCAAGAACGCCGGCGCCTTCCCCAAGTACGACACCTTCATGGAGGAGTTCGGCAACATCGCTCCGTACCTCATCAAGGCAAAGGACGCTCAGGACGAGCGCTGCGCCGCCATGGCCGAGGACTTCAAGGACACCGACTACCACATGGTGATTGGTTCCGGCATGCTCTGGGGTGAGGCCTACGACTACGCCATGTGCATCCTCGAGGAGATGCAGTGGATCAAGACCAAGTCCATCCACGCCGCCGAGTTCTTCCACGGCACCATCGAGCTGTGCGAGGAGGGCACGAGCCTCATCATGCTCTACGGCGAGGACGACACCCGTAAGCTCATGGACCGCGTGGACAACTTCACTCACATGCTCGCTGACGAGAAGGGCGTCCATGTCCGCGTGAACAAGTTCGACACCGCCGAGGTCGAGCTGCCGTTCAGCGACCCCGAGTTCCGCAAGATCGTCTCCCCGATGGTCACCTACACCATCACCGAGCGTCTGAGCTGCCATCTCGAGCACGTCCGTAACCACCCGCTCACCACGCGTCGTTACTATCACCAGATGAACTACTAATCCTCTAAAATAGCTGCGGTTGTCTGCAGGCGAGCTGCGCAGAATGCCTCGCCTGCAGACCTGTTTCTGGGGTTGATCGAAATGGTTGTCCAGTATCTTCTAGTTGCACTGGTCGCATTTATTGCGTCCATGGACGAGCAATTATTTGGCATTACGATGCTTGGTCGTCCGCTGTTTACGAGCCTGTTCGTTGGCTTGATCCTTGGCGATGTCCAGCAGGGCGTTATCGTCGGCGCTGCTTTGGAGTCCATGTTCATGGGCGCCATCATGGTCGGTGCGGCGGTTCCTCCTGAGGTCTATGCTTCCGGCGTGCTTGGCTGCGCGTTTGCCGTCATTACGGGTACGGGCACGGCAACTGCCGTCGCACTCGCCCTTCCCGTCTCCGTCTTCCTTCAGGTGTGGCGCAACTTCTGCTACGCCGTTCCGGGTGCCTTTGCCTGCAAGAAGATTGAGACCGCTCTGGCAAATCGCGATCTTGCCAAGGCGAACCTGTACCATCTGACCATCGTGCCGCTGTCGATTGGCATTCCGTCTGCACTGCTGGTGTTTTGCTCGCTGTTCTTTGGTGCCGACCTCATCAACAATGCGCTTAACGCTATTCCGCAGTTTGTGATGGACGGCCTCAACGTTGCGTCCGGCGTCATGGTCTGCATCGGCTTCGCTCTTCTTATCAGGACCATGGGCGACAACAAGCTTCTTCCCTGGCTGTTCCTGGGATTCATTATGGTCATCTACCTCAAGATGGACGTTGTCGGTGTTGCCGCTGCCGCTATCTGCGTCGCGCTGCTCCTGGCCTTCCGCGAGGGCTCGGCCGGTCCGCAGGCGGTTGCCGAGGATGAAGAGGAGGACTTCTAATGGCTACCCAGAACACCGATCTCAAAGAGGCCAAGAAGGACGCGATTATGACTCCCGATATGTATCGGAGCATGTTCCTTCGCCAGTTTACGAGCCAGTGCTCGCAGTCGTACGACAAGATGATGGCAATGGGCTTCATGTACACCATTCAGAAGCCCCTGCGAAAGATCTATCCCAACGACGACGATTACTATGCGGCGCTTGATCGCCATACCGAGTTCTTTAACATCACGCCTCATGTGCTTCCGTTTGTAGCCGGCCTAACGGTTTCGATGGAAGAGCAGGCGGCTGCCGATAAGAACTTCGACACGTCCTCGATTAACGCCATGAAGGTCGGCCTCATGGGACCGCTTTCCGGCATCGGCGATTCGTTCTACTGGGGTACGTTCCGCGTGGTCGCCGCCGGCATTGGTATTGGCATCGCGTCGACGGGCAACCCGCTCGGCCCCATCGTGTACGCGCTCATCTATTCCGTGATTAACCTTGCAACGCGTATCGTCGCCGCCCATCTGGGATACGACCTGGGAACCAAGTTCCTGCAGCAGTCCGAAGAGAACAACCTTATGTCTCGCATGACGCATGCTGCCGGTGTCCTCGGAATGACCGTCATTGGCGCAATGATTGCGGCACAGGTCTCACTGTCCACTGCTTTGACCTTTGATGTGGGTGGTTCGGAGATTGTCCTGCAGGATCTGTTCGATTCGATCTTCCCCGGTCTGCTGCCCTTGCTGGCAACGTTCGCTTGCGTTGCCCTCTATAAAAAGGGTGTCAAGACCATTTGGATTATTATTGGCATCTTCGCGATCTGCATCATCGGAACGGGCTTGGGAGTGTTCGCGGCGGCGTAATGTTGACTGCTATGCTCGCGCGTTGGATAACTAACTGACCGTTTGAAAACGGGGCTCGGCGTAAGGCCGGCCCCGTTTTTTGTTTGAGGGATTTTCCGACCGTTCAAAAAACCACGCTCGTCCATCACTCACGTATCTCTCATCTCTCATTCGTCACTAATACGAGAGATAACAGAAAGATGAGAGATAAATACGAGAGATAACTGAGCAGCAAAGAGACAAGCAACCATGGTATTGTTTCAATACTGATTGTTCTACCAGCAAAAACATGTTTAAATGAAACAGATCGCAGACATCTTTTCTTTCATCTCTCACTTATCTCTAATATGAGAGATAGCAGAAAGATGAGAGATAATTACGAGAGATAACTGAGAGACGAAGGAAATCTATTCGCGGCATTCTCCGCCGGGCCGAGCGAAAGGACGTGCAGATGAACGAAAACGAGCTGACCGGTCTGCTCGAGTCTTTAAGGCGCATGGGCTCGGACGATCTTAACGTCGAGGTCAAGGAGAGCGCCACGACGCTTTCCCGCGACGTGTGGGAAACGGTGAGCGCATTCGCGAACACTGCCGGCGGAACCATCGTGCTCGGAGTGAGTGAGCGCGCAGGTTTTGTCCCGGTTGAGAACTTCGAGACCGAGAAAGTGCTCAACCAATTTGTGGCAGGCATGGGCGATGCCGGCGGTCGCGGAAAGCTGGCCAATCCGCCCAAATACACCATTGAGCGCGTGGAGCTCCAGGGCACCGTGGTTCTGGTCATCACGATTGAGGAGCTCGACCCGTCGAGCAAGCCTTGCTATGTCATAGAGCGGGGCGCCCAGGGTGGCAGCTACAAGCGCATCGATGACAAAGATGTGCCGCTTTCATCGACCGAGGTGCTCGCATTGGCGTCATACGGTCGAGCGACTCCGAGCGATCGCGACGCGGTGGCGGGTGCGGGCGCGGACAATCTCGACGAGACGCTGGTCGACCGTACGATAGATCGGGCTTTCTCGTTGACGCCCCGGGCAATGCGCGGCGCGCCGGACAAACAAACGAAGCTGGAGCGCCTAAATATCCTTGATTCCCAGGGCAATGTCACCAAGGCTGGACTCCTAGTTGCGGGCACCTACCCTCAGCAGTTTTATCCCAAGCTCTTTATCGACATGGCTGTCTATGCGGGGACCCGGAAAGGCACGGCGGGGTCGCTGAGGTTCATGGACCACACAATCTGTGAGGGAACGTTGGGCGAGATGATCTCGGATGCTGTCGCGGCCGTCGCCAAGAATTTGCGGCGAACCTCGACCGTCCAAGGCGTCTCGCGTGTCGACTCGCTGGAGATTCCCGAGGAGGTTCTGCGCGAGGCAATCGCCAACGCCGTAATCCATCGAGAATACGGGGATCGGTTCTGTGGACAATCGATTGCCGTCGACGTCTTTGACGATCGTGTCGAGGTGACGAATCCTGGCGGCCTTTACGGGGGAAAGACTCGCGAGAACTTGTTTGACGGCAGCTCCCGATGCCGTAACGCGACGCTCGTGAAACTCATGTCGATTGTCCCGCTGCCGGATGGCGCAGGTTCGCCGGCTGAGGGCAATGGCTCGGGCATCCCGATGATGATCGATGCCATGCGCGCGCATGGTCTGGCCGAGCCCCTGTTCTGCCCGGGGTTCGATCGGTTCAAGGTCGTACTTTACCGTTCAAAGATCGAGCCGGTCGATCATGGCGGGGGCTTAATTGTGACGGCACTCAAACACTACGGCGAGCTGGGGACGCGTGAGCTGGCAGAACGCACGGGGCTTACAATTTCCCAGGTTAGGTCGCGCGTCAACGCGCTCATTGCTCAAGGCGAGCTTGAGCCCACGGCGCCGGCGACGAGCCGCAACCGCAAGTATCGACTGTCAGAGCGCGTGGAATAAATGCGTTAGTGGACGAGGCGAACCAATAATCGACCCTCAATTGACGCCCACTAAGATAAAGCGGTTGTTGCTCAGTCGACGGTGATGCTAAAGACTCGGCTTACGCCGGCATGGCCCCGAACCCGTCCATCAAGAACAGCCTAAGAACCAGCTTGATGACATATCCCGGTTTGACTTCAGCCGCGTCAAAGACGTGGCGCTCGGCGAGCTCGCTGCAGTATGCATAGATGTCGCGGATAAGGTCCGCGCCCGAAAGCGTAAACATGTAGCCTGCGTCCGAAAGCGCATTGGGCGCGGCGGGCAACTTGGCCATGTGGCAGAACGTTTGCAGGTCGGGCGCCATAGCGTCCTGGTAGCCAAGATGGTTGCCGTCTTCTTGTGCGGCGAGTTCCAGCTGGCGTACTCGATCCAGCGCCACTGCCAGCACAAAGCTCGGCGTAGGCGCATTGACGTCCTGAGTGGTCGCCACAAGCCTGCCCGCTGCCTGCGTGACAAGCCAAGCGACCTCGCGCTGGCAACGCACGGCCTTGCGCGTAACCGGCTTGATGGACGAAGAAGAAACGCTTCCCTTAGGCGGATTCGAAACAGCCACAAGAACCTCCCATGAACAATCCGGCCCAACAAGCCCGGATGAAACACGTGCTACATCAGTATACAGGGAAGTGGGGCAGCGGGGTACAAACGCGCCAGCGGCAAACCGAGAGCATCAACGATGTGCCGATCGCGGAATGAGATCTCGTAATAATTGACTCTCGGCCATATTATTGAGTGGCATGACTCGCGTTCGTATGGTTGTAGGTGCTGGCGATGAACGACATTGACCTTGCTGTTCCGTTGATGGATGGACCAAGCTATGACCGCGCCTGCAGTCTCGTGCCTTCCGAATACGTTGAGGCATGGGAGTGGTTTCTGGGTGAGGAACAGCGCGGCGGCGTTTGGACCAGCCTTCCGCACCACACCAAGGAAGATAGCCCTCAGTATCAGTATCGTTTGAGAATTGGCTCGGACTTCTTTCCCGTAACGCGGGATTCAGGGATCTTCTGGCCGGGCCAGGATCGGGTGAAGCAAGATCCCAATAAGATCTTTGCGCTTTCGGTCCACAACTCTAAAAAGAGCTTCTACACCGATGTACCTCCGCTCTATTTGGACGATGGTACGTGGGTCATTAAGTATTCGGTCCAAGCGCCAGGCGCCGTTGGTTCTCGAGACCAGAATTACAACCGTAAAATGCTCAACTGCATGGAATGTGGCGTTCCAGTCGGAGTCATATTTGCAACCGAGGTGGGCTACAAGGTGCTCGGCCTTGCGTTTGTTGAACGGTTCGAGCCCGAAAACGGATGGTTTGTTCTGCACGGTCCTGTTCATAAAGGCGGACCGGACCCCCGTTTTGCGCCCGACATGAGCTATCTGAAGCACATGCCCGTCGATATTGAGTTTGCCGGACAGGGTACGACCGACGACGAAAAGGTCCGCTATGCGTTAAGGCGCGAGCGATTGGGGCAGCAATGGTTCCGCAAGCAGCTCGTTGCCGCCTATGATGGCCGTTGCGCGGTGTCGGACTGCGGCGTCAGCGAAGCTCTGGAGGCTGCACATATCGAGAATTACTCGGGACCCAAATCGCAGGTTGCCAGCAACGGCATTCTGCTTCGGCGCGACTTACATGCTTTATTCGATGCTCATCTGATTTCGTTTGAGCCTGTTTGCGGCGAATATCGGCTGTGCGGATCGTACCTGCTGGATAAGACCGGCTACGCTTCCTTTGCGGGTGCGACGCTAAGGCAGCCGAATGAGCGTCAGTGGCGACCCAATACGGTGTTTCTTGAGGCCCATCGCATTGAGTTCGATCGCTCGGAAAAGAAGCGTGAAAAGGCGGGGCTTCTGCCGTATTAGCGTATTTGGCTTTGGCATTCTTTGACGATCGTGTTGTTTGATCGGATCGCGTGGCGATGCAATCTCGCGCATGCCCGCCGGTGCATGCTCTTCCTGTTTTGTATAGCGAGAGGGGAGCGTGTATGAGCTGGCGAGGCGATATTGCGATGGGGAAGTACGGAAAACTGCCGTGTGCCCTTATAGACCTGTCTCTTATACACATCTCCGAGCCCACGAGACTAGGCATGATCTCGT
>URVF01000081.1 GCA_900551185.1 uncultured Collinsella sp.
AGATCTACACGCGTAAGATCGTCGGCAGCGTCAGATGTGTATAAGAGACAGTGACGGATTCGACGAATGCGGGGTGGTTATACCGCTGAGGATCAATCGATTCGTTGGAGAGGTTGCAGCGGCCGTTACCGGTCGCAAGGAGCTTAAGGCCACAGGCGACATCGCGCTCAACGATGCAGACGCTTTTGCCAGCGCGTGCGGCCGTAATGGCGGCGGCGAGGCCTGAAGCCCCGCCGCCGATTACCAGGACGTCATAGAAGGCGCTCGTGTTCACTTAGGCCTCGTCGGTCTCGTGCGGGGTAATGGCCTCGACGGCAGAGACTGCCTTGGGCAACATGCCATCGGGCAGCGCGGTCTCGACCTCGCCCTTATCGCAGGCCTCGGCGAGTGCCGGATTAATGGGAAGCTGGCCCAAGATGTCGAGGTTATAGCGCTCTGCGACCTCGGGGAGCTTGCTCTTGCCAAAGACCTCGATCTTCTTGCCGCAGTCGGGACACTCAATATAGCTCATGTTCTCGACAATGCCCAGAATGGGGACGTTCATCTTCTCGGCCATGTTGACCGCCTTGGCGACGATCATCGAGACCAGATCCTGCGGGCTCGTGACGATGACGATGCCGTTGACGGGCAGCGACTGGAAGACGGTGAGCGCGACGTCGCCTGTTCCCGGAGGCATGTCGACCAGCAGGTAGTCGATGGGGCCCCACGAGGTCTCGCTCCAGAACTGCCTAATGGCGCCTGCGATGACCGGACCGCGCCAAAGGACGGGGTCGGTCTCGTTTTGGAGCAGCAGGTTGGAGCTCATGACCTTGACGCCTTGCTCGGAGATTTCGGGCAGCATAAGGTTGCCAAGGGCATGGACGTGGCGTCCGCTCATACCGAACATCTTGGGGATAGAGGGACCGGTGATGTCGGCATCGAGGACGCCGACCTTGTGGCCGTGACGGGCAAGCTCGGTGGCGATGGCACCGGTGACAAACGACGGGCCGACACCGCCCTTGCCGGAAAGCACGGCGATGACGCGTTTGACCTCGGACAGCGTGTTCTCCTCAAATTGCGACGGCGACGTTTGTCCGCCGGCGGCCTGTGCGTGCTCGCAACCCATGTATGACTCCTTTGTATATGTTGGGGCCGGGGCCCCGTGATGTGACACGAGCGTCATTGTACCCTCGTTTGCGAGCGGGAGTCATTTGCGATGCATTTGGGCCGAGCATGCTTGCAATACGATGGGCCCAAGCGAATGGGCGGGCTTACTGAACTTTGCTGGCGAACTCGAGGTATTGCATGCGCTGCAGCTTGTCGATCGTCGAGGCGTATGGGCTGTCTTCAGATTCCAAGTCGTAGCGCAGCCCGTCGGCACCAAGGTAGCCGGCGACATTGATGGTGGGCACATCTGACCTTGTTGCAAGCAGAGCCTTTTGATAGTCGGTGAGCGGGGCGCCGATCTTATTAAGGGTAATGGCTGCAATCTCGTTTGCCCCGACGGTGTCGTATACGTTGAACTCGGTATTGCCGGCGATTTCATAGTTAGCCCAGACGAAATATGTCGACTGGTAGTTACGGAAAGCATGGCTTGCCGTATCTTCCTGAGGGTACAGCTCGTCGTTGAGAGTCGTTGCGGCGCTCGGCTGATGGTCGCCAAAAAAGACAAGGACAACCGGTCTGCCGATATTGCGGAGCTCGTTGATAAAGTACTCGAGGTCCCGGTCGGATGCGTTGATACAGGTAAGATAGGTGTTGAGCGCGCTATTGGCACCCTCGCTGGCTCCCTCGACCCAATAGTTTGTCAACTCCTCGGCGGGAACGGTGCCATAGTCGTAGCCGCCGTGATTTTGCATCGTGACGTCAAAGATGAACTGCGGGGCTTCGTCGGTTCTAAGCAGGTCGAGTATCTTGTCGTAGGTGGCGTAGTCGCATACGCCGGCATGGTAACAGGGCGCACCTTCGAAATCGCCGATTGAAAGAAAGTCTCCAAAGCCCAGCTGCTGATAGATTTTATCTCGATGGTAGTTGACGGGGTTTTGCGGGTGCATAGCGGTAGCGGTATACCCAAGCTCCTTAAGGTCCTTTGCCAGGCTGTTGACGCCATTCATCTGATATAGCTGATAGGGGATTTTGCCTAATCCGACAAAGGCCGTTGTCGCTCCGGTCAAAAATTCGAATTCGGAGTTCGCCGTTCCGCCACCGGCGACCGAAGCGAGCATGGTGCCGCGAACAAGTGTGTCGGGAAGCGAGTTGTAGAATGCGGGGCCGGTGTACCCGGCCGCCTGGAGCTGCTCAAAGCACGAAAGGTCGCTAAAACTCTCGTTCATGACGGCAACAATCGTCGGCTTGATTTCATTGAACTGGGCAACGGCCACCGCGCGCTGCTCGCTCGAGCCATACGTGCTGTCGTAGGTGGCGGCGAGCTCCTGCTCGATGCTCTGCGCCTCATCGGGCGTATAGTCTTCGGGCTTCTCAATGGGCAACTCGTTGACCATTTCGGTGAACGAAGTGATAAAACCCTGAGACGCATACGTGGTGATGGGCTGCCAACGGTCAAATCCAAAATTCAGCGCCTGCTCCAAGTCGATGCTGGAAAAGCCCGAGAGCCCCACAACGGTCACTAGCAGAAAAGCGCAGAGGTTAGCGGCGATTGCGGGGAACACATGGGTGGGCGTACGGAGCTTTCTCGGTCGGATAAGCGAAAGAAGCCCCAGGGAAATCTCCAGCAGGGCTAGAGAGGTTACGATTCCGGCGGTAAAGGTAAACTCGTATCCCTCGCTCACTTCCATTGCGGTGCCAAGGGCCAAGATATCGCTTGGCAGGATGGCCTCGCCTTTAAACGTTATGACGAAGTGCTCGGCAATGCCAAGGATGCAACAGGCGACGGGCACGAGGGCCATGACGCCTCCATGACGCTGTCCCAGCAAATAAAGGGAGAGCAGAACCGTCGCGAGCAGCCCGACGGAAAACCCGAATGAGTTGGCGGGAATGCGATAGAACGTTTCGTTACAGGCAATTTCGAGTGAAACGAACGAGAGCGTTGAAACAGCGGCGATGACAAGGATGTCACGGCAAATACAGGCAACCGTTCCCGTCGCAAGATCGGTTTGGTCGATAAGTCCCGAAACCAAGGGCTCGACAAGAAGTATGACGGCGGTAGCACCGAGCGCCGAATAAGAAAGGACCCATAGGGAATTGTCCTCATTTACGAGCAATTGATTCGTAATCCATGCAGTTACCATGCCGAGCGGGATGAGGAGCGTCGCGCACCAAAAGACGCGGGCAATGGGCGGCTTTTCATTGTGTTTGATTGAAAAATATACGCGCACCACGACGATGGCCACGATAAGGACGGCGATGAATATGGGCAGATTGGCCATGTCGCTCGAAGTGATTTCAAGGGGGATATCTTCGGTCATGGACGTTCCTCTGTTACGGCAAATTAAGTTCAGTATTAGATTACTGTAACCTTTCCACGGCATTTCGAGAAACAAAGCGCCCGATACGCAAAGCTAAAGGTCTGCGAATCTTGTATTACGAACATCTGTGCGCGTCGAGTGCGCTAAACTCATCGACAGTATGATTCGATGCAATAGGAGGCAAGGAGCTTCCATGTCTGATTCTTCTATCGTTATTCGCGGCGCTCGTGAGCACAACCTCCGTGATATCGATGTTTCCATTCCGCGTGACCAACTCGTGGTCATTACCGGTCTTTCTGGCTCGGGCAAGAGCTCGCTGGCATTTGACACTATCTATGCCGAGGGCCAGCGCAGATACGTCGAGAGCCTTTCGAGCTATGCGCGCCAGTTCTTGGGCCAGATGGACAAACCCGACTTGGATTCAATCGACGGCCTTTCGCCGGCGGTGTCGATCGACCAAAAGACGACGTCTAAAAACCCTCGCTCGACGGTTGGCACCGTAACCGAGATTTATGACTATCTGCGCCTGCTGTTCGCCCGTGTGGGCACTCCGCACTGTCCCGAATGCGGCCGCGTCATTGAGCGCCAGACGACCGACCAGGTTGCCGACAAGGTCTTGGCGGCGGGGGAGGGTCGCCGCGCGTTTGTGCTGGCACCGGTGGTGCGCGGGCGAAAAGGCGAGTACACCAAACTGTTTGAGGACCTTCGCGCCGAGGGCTTTAGCCGCGTGCGTGTCGACGGCGAAGTGCGCTCGCTCGATGATCCGATCGATCTGGACAAGAAGTTCAAGCACGATATCGAGGTCGTGGTCGATCGCATCGTGATCCGTGAGAACTCTCTTGGCCGTATCGCCGAGTCTGTTGAGCAGGCGACCGCGCTGGCTCACGGCAATGTAAACGTGTACATGCTGCCCGATCGTGATGCTCCCGAGGGGACCGAGGGCGAGCTTCTGGAGTATTCGTTGGCCTTGGCGTGCCCGGAGCATGGACACTCCATTGACGATCTTCAGCCGCGTGATTTTTCGTTCAACGCTCCCTATGGCGCATGTCCTGAGTGCGACGGCCTGGGCTTTAAGAAAACCGTTGATGCCGAGGCGCTGATTGAGGATCCCTCGAAGTCCATTGCCGACGGAGTCTTTGGTAGCCTGTTTGGCAATTCGAACTACTATCCGCAGATTTTTGCTGCGGTCTGCAAACACTTTAAGGTGAGCACCGATACGCCGTGGGAGGACTTGCCCCCTCGCGTGCGTCGTGCATTCTTGGATGGCCTGGGCGATACGAAGATCTCGGTCGACTACCAAAAGCTCGACGGACGTCGCAGCCAGTGGGATACCAAGTTTTCGGGCGTTCGCAACATCCTGTACGAACGCTATACCGAGACGACGAACGAGAACACCAAGGCGCGCTTGGAGAAGTACATTCGCGAGGAACCGTGCTCGAGCTGCCACGGCGCTCGTTTGCGCCCTGAGATGCTCGCCGTCACCGTGGGCGGCAAGTCCATTTACGAAGTTTGTTGCCTGTCGTGCCGTGAATCGCTCGAGTTTTTTGAGGGCCTGGAGCTCACCGAGCGCCAACAGTTTATCGGCGGGCGCATCGTCAAGGAAATTCTGGAGCGCTTGCGTTTTCTGGTCGATGTTGGACTCGACTATCTGACGCTCGATCGTGCCTCGGCGACGCTTTCTGGTGGCGAGGCGCAGCGTATTCGCCTGGCAACGCAGATCGGCGCGGGTCTCATGGGCGTGCTCTATATTCTGGACGAGCCCTCGATCGGTCTTCATCAGCGTGACAACGAGCGCCTGATCAAGACGCTCGAGCGCCTGCGCGATATCGGCAATACCGTTATCGTTGTCGAACACGACGAGGATACAATCCGTGCCGCCGACTACGTGATCGACATGGGGCCCGGCGCCGGCGTCAACGGCGGACACGTAGTCGCGGCGGGAACGCCTGCCGATATCATGGCTTGTCCTGAGTCGATGACGGGCGCTTATCTGACCGGCAAACGAATGATCCGGGTGCCTGATGAACGGCGCAAGCCCGGTCGCGGCTGCCTTAAAATTACGGGCGCTCGAGCCAACAACCTCAAAAACGTTACCGCCAAGATCGAGTTTGGTACGCTTACGGTTGTTACCGGCGTGTCGGGATCGGGCAAGAGCTCCCTGGTTACCGATACCATTGCGCCTGCCCTTACGAATGCCATTCACCGTTCGATGCGCCCTGTGGGTCCGTATAAGAAAATCGAGGGCATCGAGTGTATCGATAAGGTTATCGATATCGACCAGTCGCCGATTGGCCGCACGCCGCGTTCCAACCCTGCTACCTATATCGGCCTGTGGGATGATCTTCGCGCGCTGTTTGCGAGTACGCCGGAGTCGAAGGCGCGCGGCTACTCGCCGGGTCGTTTCTCCTTTAATGTGAGTGGCGGGCGCTGTGAGGCGTGCAAGGGTGACGGACAGATCAAGATCGAGATGCACTTCCTTCCCGATATCTACGTTCCCTGCGAAGTTTGCGGCGGTAAACGCTACAACCGCGAGACACTCGAGGTCACCTACCGTGGCAAGACCATCTCGGACGTGCTCGACATGAGCGTCACCGAGGCGTTGGCCTTCTTTGGGAATATCCCGCAGATTAAGCGCAAGCTCCAGACGCTGTACGATGTAGGCTTGGGCTACGTGAGCCTGGGCCAGCCCGCCACGACGCTCTCGGGCGGCGAGGCACAGCGTGTGAAGCTCGCCAAGGAGCTTCATCGACGCCAGACGGGCAAGACGTTCTATATTTTGGACGAGCCGACGACCGGTCTTCATTTTGAGGACGTCCGCCAGCTGCTCGATGTGCTGCAGCGCTTGGTCGATGCGGGCAACACGGTGCTGGTGATTGAGCACAACCTTGATGTCATCAAGGTTGCCGACCGCCTGATCGATATGGGTCCCGAGGGCGGTAACGGCGGCGGAACCGTCGTGGTTTCGGGTACACCGGAGCAGGTTGCGGACTGTCCGCAGAGTTATACGGGCAAGTTTTTGGCGCCGTTGCTCAGGCGTGACCGGGAGCGCCAGGCTCAACTTGATGCTCAATAAATAGGCGATTCAGTTTATGGGCGCCATCGACTCCTTGTGATTCGATGGCGCTTGCTGTGCCGAAGTGACGTATGCAGTCGAATTGGACATATACTTAATCCTTGCGTCCGAATGCAAGGGAAAGGATATGTCATGGCAAAGGCTGTAAAGACGCCAAAAACCAATGCGATGCGCGAGCTGGAAAGCGCCGGCATTTCCTATGTTCTACATACGTACGAAGACGATGGTGATGAGTCGGTGGGCCTGGGGGTCGCGATTTCGGAGCAGCTTGGCGAGGAGCCCGGTCAAGGATTTAAGACTTTGGTCTGCGTGACGCCGTCCAACGACTATGTCTGTCTCTTATACACATCTGACGCTGCCGACGATCTTACGCGTGT
>URVF01000082.1 GCA_900551185.1 uncultured Collinsella sp.
TCTACACGCGTAAGATCGTCGGCAGCGTCAGATGTGTATAAGAGACAGGTGCAGGGCAGGTCGAGAACGACCTTGCTGATCCAGGGGCCAAAGTCACCCAAGGTGGTGACGGTTGCGTAGGTGCACGATTTGAGTTCCATGAGCTGCCTCCCTTGTGCCTCGAGAGCTAAACGTGTGCGGCAATACAAACTAAACATGTTTAGTGTAAAACAGAATTAGAGAATAAGCAGATGAACTCGGTAAACGGTCACATCAAACGCTCAATGAACTACTAAACATTCGTTTACTACTATCTAGCAGGGCTTTTGTTGATGAGTCAACAAGGCATTAAGGTGCCAGATTATATAAAATCCCACGTAGACGACCATTTATAAATAAACGGCACTATATGTAATACCTCGGCATTCAATTACGTTCACCCCCAATTTCCTACCGTTCACCGGACTGTCGACGGCATAATTGCCACAAATTCGGCGCTCCGTGTAAACTAAAGCCCGTAAACGTTCAGTAAACACCTTGTTTACGACAGCGTATCCAAGGGTTCGGTAACCGTAAGGGGTTATAGTCACCGGGCCAAAGGCGTGCCTGCGCCCAAGCGATTAGGCACACGATGATATGGGGAGGGGTCCCATGGCAGTAGATAACAAACAGATTGCCACCGATGTCCTCGAGCTCGTGGGCGGTGCGGAGAATGTTGCCGTCGCCACCAACTGCATGACGCGCCTGCGTCTGACGCTCAAGGATAACAGCAAGGCCGACGTGGAGAAGATCAAGAAGGTCAAGGGTGTACTGGGTTGCCAGTTCGCCGGCAGCCAGCTCCAGGTCATCATCGGCCAGAACGTGCCCAAGGTGCTCGCCGAGTTCGTTGCCATGTCCGGCGTCAAGCAGGGTGCCGCGGTCGACGAGAACCTCGACGCTCCTAAGGAGAAGTTCGAGCTCAAGAACCTGCCCAATATCATCCTCGACTATCTGTCGGGCTCCATGACCCAGCTGATTCCGTTGCTCATGGCCGGCGGTTTGTTCCGCACCATCGCTGCGGTCCTCGGTCCCACCATGCTCGGCGTTCTCTCCGATACCGATCCGACCTACACGTTCCTCTACACCACCCTGTACGAGGCCACGTTTACCTTTATCCCCATCTACCTGGGCTATGCCGCTGCTAAGAAGCTCGGCGCCTCTCCGGTTCTGGGCATGCTCCTCGGCGGCGCTCTCATGGCCCCGTCCGTCGTGAGTGTCGCGACTCAGGAGGGTGGCGGAATCATCTCCGTCTACGGCATCCAGATCGCCGCTGCCAACTACCAGCAGTCCGTCCTGCCGATCATCCTCTCGGTGCCCGTCCTGTACTTTGTCGAGAAGTTCTTTAAGAAGGTCATGCCTGACGTGCTGTCCACGGTCTTCACGCCGTTCTGCACCATGATTGTCACGATCCCCATCGCCTTCATCGTTCTTGCCCCGATCGGCAACGAGCTCGGCAACCTCATCGCCAACGCCCTCTTTGGCCTTGCTGACCTTGGCGGTATCGGTATCCTGATCGTCATGGCCATCCTCGGCGCCTTCTGGCAGCTCTTCGTGGTCTGCGGCATGCACATGCCCGTCATCCTGCTCGCTCAGGTCCAGATCATCGCCGCCGGCTACGATCCCTTCGTCTTCGTTTCTACCAACTGCGCTATGGCCGCTGTCTGGGGCTGCGCCTTCGGTGCCTTCCTCAAGATGAAGAACCCCGACGAGAAGGGTCTTGCCCTGGGTTACGTCATCTCCGCCATCGCCGGCGGCGTCACCGAGCCTGCGCTCTTCGGTATCCTCATGCGCTTCCGTCGCACCATGCTCGGTATGTTTATCGGCGGTGCCATCGGCGCTGTGTTCTCCGGCCTCATGGGTGTTACCTACTACCTGGCCGGCGGTGCCTCCAACTTCCTGGTCTTCACCAACTACCTGCAGGGTGGCCAGATGAACACCGTCTGGGCTATCGTCGGTATGGCGATCTCCTTTGTCATCGCCGCTGCCGTCGTCTTTGCCACTGGCTTCTCCAAAGAGGAGTTCGCCGAGATGGAGGCCTAAGGCCAAGCCATTCGGTCACATGCGACCTTACCTACACGACAGGGCCCCGTCAGGCGCAAGCCAGACGGGGCCTTTCCTGCAAGGTAGACTGATTGGGACGGGAGATGCCCGCCCGCAAGGGCTTGCTAAACGACGGAGGCTTTTGTGCCAAGGTTACCGCGAAAGAATCTGCCGGTTCGCAACTCCTTTATCAAACGAAAGGACATGCAGATGAGTTTGGGAAAGCTGACCGTTAACGGCCGCCAGGACGGCTTTTTGTGCGAGGGCAAGCCGTTCTTTTGGTTTGCCGATACGTGCTGGAGTGCATTTACGAGCATCGCCGAGGACGACTGGGACTACTATCTGACCCGTCGTGCCGAGCAGGGCATGAACGTGCTGCAGATCAATACACTGCCGCAGTGGGATCGCTGCTGCCCCGACTTGGGCGTTTGGCCCTATGCCAGCGAGGATGGCGTGCACTTTGATTGGTCCCGCCCCAACCAGGCGTACTGGGATCGCGCTGCTGCCATGTGCCGCGCTGCCGTCGAGCACGGCATTCGTCCGGCGCTCGTGCTTATGTGGTGCAACTACGTGCCCGGTACCTGGGGCGCCAAGATTGCCGAGCATTGCGGTGCTGAGACTATGCCGCGCGAGGAGGTCCGCGCCCACGTTGCCCGCGTCGTCGAGAACCTGGGCGAGTTCGACCCCGTCTACGTGGTGACGGGCGATACCGACTTTACCAGCGACGAGGCGATCGCCTATTACGAGGATGCCCTCGACGAAGTTGTCAAACGCGCGCCCGAGGCGTTGCGCGCCATGCATATCAACCGCGGCAACCGCACCATTCCGTCACAGTACCTGGACCGTCTGGACTTTTATATGTTCCAGCCCGGTCACAACTACGAGGGTCAGCCCGAGGCCTGGCGCCTGCCGCAGGACTTTATCGCCAACTATCCCAAAAAGCCGATGGTCAACTCCGAGCCCTGTTACGAGCAGATGGGTGCGTCGCGCAACGTGTACTGGCGCTTCACCGCGCAGGACTGCCGCGCGAGTGTGTGGTCGTCGATCCTTGCCGGTGCGAGCGCCGGCGTGACCTATGGCGCGCACGGCGTTTGGAACTGGCAGACCAGCAAGAGCCAAGGCTCGGTGCTGGGCGAGGGCTTCGACATGCCGTTCCGCTGGCAGGAGTGCCTGCAATTTGCGGGCGTTTGGGACTTTGGCGCGATCGAGCATGTGCTTGCCGGTCTGGGCGCTACGGCTGGCGACGACGCTTTTGCCGTGGTTCCGGCGCAGGAGCTGCTCGATGATGCGCGCGAGGCCATTCGCGTGGCGCGCATTGGCGATCGTGTCGTCACGTACCTGCCGCGCACCACGGCGCTCAAGTTTAAGCTCGACGGTGCGCGTGACTGGACGGCGACGGTCCTCGACATGGAGGACAAGCGCATCGCCAAGCTGCCCGTTCGCGACAACGGTGACGGCACCGTACGCGTGGCTCAGCATCCCTTTGAGCACGACGCCCTGGTGATTCTGGCCCCCAGGCGCTAACGGCTCTTCTCCAACATTCACAACCCAGTCCCTTTCATGAGGTTGCGACGGAATGGATCCTGCATGACAGCCTTTAGCTGCCAGGGGGAGCCATTCCGCCGCACTCATTGGGGACGTACTTAAATGAGCGGTTTCGTGAGTTTGAGGGCGAGGCGGGCGCTCGATACAAGGTGAGTGTCGTGGACACATGGGATATGACGGAGGAGGAGCTTCCCGGAACCTTTGAGGGCAAGTTCCGCATCGACCTCCCTAGTGACCAGTATATGTTGCTTCGTCTGACCAAAGCAGAGGCGTACAACAGAGAGATAATCGGCTCCGGGCGCGATTTGCCGCATGACCATCATAAGGGGGCAGCCCCTGTGGTGGTCGCGGCGATGCACGTCCGGGACCATGGCGCGTGAGGGGCGAATATGCAGGAGTTCTTTGGAATCGATGTGGGCGGCACGGCCGTTAAATGGGCTGTGCTGGGCGAGGATTTTTCCATCCGCGAGCGCGGGAGCCTGCCGACGGGCTTTACCACGGCTGAGGAGACGGTTTCGGCGCTGATCGGGCTTGTCAAGCCGTACCGTGAGCGCGTGAGCGCCGTAGGCGTGAGCGCACCCGGCGGTATCTACGAGGGAGACGTCACGGGAACGATCCATCGCGGCGGTGCGCTCACGTTTATGGACGGCTGCCCACTGGGAAAACTCATGCGCGAGGCGCTGGGGGTGCCGGTTGCCGTCAATAACGACGGTAAGTGCTGTGCGCTCGGTGAGTATGCGGCTGGCGCTCTGCGCGGGACGCGTTTTGGCGTGGTGCTCGCTATCGGCACGGGCATCGGCGGCGGTATCGTCATCGACGGCAAGGTCCTGCGCGGCGCGCACTGCTTTGCAGGCGAGTTCAGCTTCTTGCGCAACGATGTCACGACTGCCGCGAGCATGGAAAACTCCTTTGCGGGTTCGGGCGGTTGGCGTGCGCTCCGTGATGCCGTCGTTGCCGAGAAGGGCCTGCCTGCGGATTCTCCGGTGGACGGCCGCCGCGTCTTTGAGTGGATCGCGGATGGCGACATGGCGGCGCAGCGCGCGCTCGACCGCTACGCTCGCTCATTTGACGGACAGGTCATCAACCTGCAGGCCGTGCTCGACCCCGAGGTCTTTGTGATCGCAGGCGGCATCTCGTGCCATCCCGAGCTCGTCGATGCCCTGCGTGCGCAGATGCCGCTGGCCCTCGCGGGTTACGAAGGGACCCTTGCCGGCATTCCTGTGCCGCAGATAAAGGTGGCCGAGCTCGGCAACGACGCCAACCTTTACGGTGCTGTCCAGGAGGCCATGCGCCTGGTGTAGCGCGAGCCAAACGAGGATGTCGAAAAAGATAAAGGTACTCATTGGGGACGTACTTAAATGAGTGGTAGTTGGAGACACTCCTGGCCGAGATAGAGGTCGCGCGTGTCCCTTCTGGTCCATGCGGCTCAAAACCGCGGTGTGACGTGAGCGGCTGGGGTCAAATTTGCAGCATTTCGAGCCTGGCTTCGATATTGAGACTGGTTCTTTATTAAAATGGAATTCCAGACAATTGAGCGGCCGGGGGTTAACCATGAGGGGCATGGGAGACACAACCGCATATCTGCGTCGGGGCATTCGGGAGATTATATGCCTGGCGCTGTTCTCCTTCACGTTTTTGGCGTGCGAGTATCTCTTTGATGCGCGCATGGCCGAGTTCGTGTCTCCGAACGAGGTCGTTATTTATGAGAGCCTTGTCCTCGGCGCGAGCGTGATTGGCTTTTTTGTGCGTCCCATTCTGTATTATCACCGTTCCCATGCCATCGACGCAACGAGTGACGTCACGGGCGTTTTGCTGGTGGCGGCATTGCTGCTGTTGATTATGGCGGTTCAGGTTGAGGTGGTAATTGCCGGCGGTTTGGTGGCGTGCTGCGCGCTGGGCTACTGCGGATCGACTGCTCACGCGAACTTTGCGCGGCGCTTTGCGCGGACGCCTTGCTTGGCGCGCGCCGCCGCACTTTCTTACGCCATGGGCGTTCTGGTGCAGGTCCTCAACCACATGGTGATGCCTGCCGGCATTCCTCAGCAGGCTGTTCTGGTCGTCTGCGCGATCGCGCAGGTGGCGTTGCTCCACGGTGCCCGACGCGCCAAGCTGCGCGACGAGTCCGATCCAAACTTTGAACCCAGTGTTGCCGGGCTTTCGGTAGATGCTTTGGAATATGGCGCCAAGTGGCAAGACGATCCCAAGGCAAAGGCGGCATTCCGCCGCGCCGTGGTCCGCCTGACCGTGGCGACGGCGTATCTTTCCGGCGTATTCGCCGCTCTCAACGCGGGTCTCACAACCTTGCATGCTACCGGAGCCGTTGATTTGGGTGACTGGCCGCGCCTGCTGCTTGTCGTGAGCTCGTTGGCTGCCGGCGTCCTATTTGACCTGCACGGCCGCTCGTATATGAATATCGGCATGACATGTGCCGCCATACTGTCCACGCTTTCGTTCTTTGTGCTCATCGTCGATGGCAATGGCGGCAACGAGCTTGCTGCCACGATCATCTTTTATCTGGGCTCGGGCTTCTTTGTGGTGTTCTTTACCACAAAATATGCCGCCGTCTCGCTCTATGCCCGCTGGTCATATTTTTGGCCGTGCATGGGTCGCGTCGTCAACAACGTGTGCTCGATGCTCGTGACGGCGCCGGCGGTGGCGATCATCTCGAGTCAAAACGTGCTGGCTGCGATCGGTGCGGCGCTCGTGATGTTTGTGGGCATTGCGATTACGCTGCTGGGGCAGTTGGGGCAACGAACCGATGATGCCGTGATGCAGGATGGCCTGCCGCTTGCCACCGACGATCTTGGTGGGGATCTTGCGCCCACACGCTCCGACCCCGAGCCCGTGGAGGCAGCGGAGCTCACGTCCGATGAACGCCTTGATGCCTTCGTCGCCACCTTTGGGCTTACAGAGCGCGAGCGCGATATTCTTGAGGTCTTGGTCGTTTCGGACCAGAGCGTTCAGGACATCGCCACAACGCTCTTTCTTTCGCGCTCCACGCTCTATCGCCACATTTCCTCGATCAACAAAAAGGCCGGTACCGCCTCGCGCGTGGCCCTCATCAATTTCTTCTGGTCCTGGACACCCAAGGACTAGCTAACCTCCCAATAAGTTGCGGTGGAATAGTCCCTAAATTAAAGTCACGGGGCTTTAAACAGGAACTATTTCACCGCAACTGCTGGGGCTGTCTCTTATACACATCTCCGAGCCCACGAGACTAGGCATGATCT
>URVF01000083.1 GCA_900551185.1 uncultured Collinsella sp.
GGCCCGTGGTCTCGGCCAGACGGTCGCACAGCGCGTCCTTGGCGCGCAGGGCCGAGAAGCGCGTGTTGCGCAGCTGCTCGGTCACGCCGCGGGCGGTGATGGCGATGGTGGCGCCGGGGCGGATGATGGTCTCCCAGGCGATGTCGTAAACGCTATCGTACAGTTCATCGGCATCCTGCGCCTCAAAGCGCCCGAGTACCACGAACACACGGCTCGCCAGGCGCGACCACAGACAGGCGCGGTAGCCTTCTTCGAGCTCGCCCTCAAATGTAGCGCGGCCCTTCAGCCGGCGAACATGCGAAAGCCCGAGGCGTTTAAGCTCATCGGCGAGTGCGGACTCAAAGCCCTCGGGGCAGCTTGCGTAAAATTCCATGGGTGACCTCTCTGGTTGCGTCGCTCCATTATATGATGGATACTTCGTTTACTCTCGCCCCCGAAAGGAACCCATATGATTGATGCGTGCCCCGATTCCGCCGTGCTCTTTTTTGACGTGGACGGCACGCTGACGTCGTTCGATCCCGACAACATGACCGACAAGGACTTTTCGGCGGTTCACCCCTCGCAGACGGTCGTCGAGGCGTTTCATCGTCTGCGCGACGCGGGACACAAGGCGTTTATCTGCACGGGTCGTCCCCTGTGGCTCATCGCGGACAGCTTGCGTGCGCTCGACCCCGCGGGCATCGTTGCCATGGCAGGCGCCACGCTCGAGGTCGAGGGCCGCGTGGTGCATGAGGACTGCTTTGACGAAGACATTGTTGCGGAGCTCGCTCGCCGTATGGTCGCGGCAGGGATTGAAGCCTTTTTCGAGACCAACGTGGCTACTTTTGCCCTGGAACCCGCGGGCGTTGAGCAGTCGTCTCTGATCGGCACTTCTGTGGTGCACAGCACCGAGGAAATGCGCGTCGACGGCCGTCTGCGCGTGGGCAAGGTAGGCATCGTCGCGAGCGACCTGGCTCGCGTAGCCAACGATGATGGCTTTATCGATCGCGAGTTTGAGCTGTGCAACACCGGTGGTCAGAATCGCGAGCTGAGCCCCAAGGGCATCGACAAGGGCGTGGGCGTGGCGCGAGCGCTGGCGTATCTGGGCCGCGAGGGAAATGCGCGCACCTTTGGCTTTGGTGATTCCGGCAACGATCTGGGTATGCTCGCCGCTGTCGAGACAGCCGTGGCCATGGGCAACGCTATGCCCGAGGTCAAGGCGGTCGCCGACTACGTGACCGACGATGTCGCACACGACGGTACCGTCACAGCGATGCAGCATTTCGGCCTCATCTAATGAATCCCGCGTTCTGACGTTTGCTCAAACTGCGACTCTTTGCTTTTGCATGCTCAATCGATTTATCAATCCAAACACTGAGGTGTTTATACCGTTCGCCGAGAAGATAAAAAACCGCAGCTCACGCCTTGATAAACGTAGGTAAAGTGTTTAGCAGTTTATCGGCCGTATGCTAACGAAAGGAATCAGGCAGATGGCAATCAAGGTGTTCGCTGACGGTGCAAACCTCGAGGGCATGCTCGACATGTACGAGAACGGCAACGTTCAGGGTTTCACGACCAACCCGTCCCTTATGAAGAAGGGCGGCGTGACGGATTACCGCGCGTTTGCCAAGGAGGTCCTGGCCCACATCACCGACGTTTCCGTCTCGTTTGAGGTCTTTGCCGACGACGTCGAGACCATGGAGGCTGAGGCTCGCGAGATCGCTACCTGGGCCGAGAACGTCTACGTCAAGATCCCGTGCGTGACCACCAAGGGCGAGTCCACCGCCGAGCTGGTCCACAAGCTTTCGGCCGACGGCATCAAGGTCAACGTCACCACTATCTTTACGCCTAAGCAGGTCGATGAGATGGTCGAGGCCGTTGACGCCGAGACGCCGTCCATCATTTCGCTCTTTGCCGGCCGCATCGCCGATACCGGCGTCGACCCCATTCCGTTTATGACGGAGTCGGTCAAGAAGGCCGCCGCCAAGCCCAACTGCGAGGTCCTGTGGGCGTCCACGCGCGAGCTCATCAACATTTACCAGGCGGAAGGATGCGGTTGCCAGATCATCACGGTGCCCAACAACATCCTGGCCAAGCGTAAGAACATCGGCCGCGATCCGTACGAGGTCTCGCTCGACACCGTCCGCGGCTTTGCCAAGGATATCGCCTCGCTCGGTTTCCATATCCTGCCGTAACGCGAGCACTGGCTGCGCCGCGGGTTGTTCGTCCCGGCCTTTCCTTTCCCTATCGCTCACGCGCTTCGCGAGGGTCGCGCTAGGCAAAGGAAAGGCCGGGGCTGCCGACACGAGCTTGCCGGTAGGTTGGTGATCGGCCTCCAATCCTGCCGTGGGCAAAGGTACCCCCGCCTGCGACGTGCAAAATTGAGAGTATTCAGCAAGGTAAAGATTTTTACCAGCTGGTTGAAGCACGGAACAGCCCCCGTTTTGGCTCTGACGACGCTAAAACGGGGGCTGTTTTTTGCTTTTTCGTCTCTGAGGGGCATCCGGAACGGTGGAATTTGCAGAATACTCGCGATTTTGCACGTCGCGTGAGGGGGGACCCTTGCTTTGGCGGTTTACTTCCCCTGCACCATGGTGAGGGAGATTTTTTTGCGGTCGCGATCGACCTTCTCGACCCACACCTTTACCGTGTCGCCGACGCGCACGACATCACTCGGGTGCTTGACGAAGCGGTTGGCCAGTTTGGAGATATGCACGAGGCCGTCCTGATGTACGCCCACGTCGACGAAGGCGCCAAAGTCCACAACGTTGCGCACCGTGCCCTTGAGCTCCATGCCGGGCTCCAGGTCGTCGATGGAAAGCGCTGAGCGGCTAAAGACCACCTCGGGCGCGTCGTCGCGCGGGTCGCGACCGGGCTTCTTGAGCTCGTTGACAATGTCGATGAGCGTGAGGGTACCGCAGCCCAGGTCGCTTGCCAGCGCCGAGATGCTGCCCAGGCGGCGCTCGATGTCGGGCACGCCGCCGCGGCTGAGCTCACTGGCTTTAACGCCTGCGCGCTCCAGGACGGCCGTGGCTACCTCGTAGCTCTCGGGGTGGACGCTTGTCGCGTCGAGCGGGTTCTTGCCACCGCTGATGCGCAGGAAGCCCGCGGCGTTGAGATATGCCTTGGGTCCCAGTTTGGGGACCTTTTTAAGCTGGCGGCGATCGGTAAAGGCACCGTTTTCCTCGCGGTAGGCCACGATATTCTTGGCCACGCTCGGCGTGATGCCCGATACGTATCCCAGCAGGCTCGCGCTCGCGGTGTTGACGTCGACGCCCACGCGGTTGACGACGTCTTCCACCACGTGGCCCAGGGTGCGCGAAAGCTCGGCCTGGTCAAGGTCGTGCTGGTACTGGCCAACGCCGATGGACTGGGGCGGAATCTTGACGAGCTCTGCCAACGGGTCTTGCAAGCGGCGGCCCAGGCTCATGGCGCCACGCACGGTGACGTCCAGATCGGGATACTCCTGGCTGGCGAGCTCGGAGGCGGAGTACACCGACGCGCCGGCCTCGTTGACGATGGTGTATCGCAGCTCAGGCGCCTGCTCGGCGATGAACTCCGAGACGACTTCCTCGGTCTCGCGGCTGGCGGTGCCATTGCCGATGACGATGGTGTTGACGCCGTCCTTCTTGACGAGGCGGGCGAGCTCGCGCTTGGTGCCGGCGACGTCGTGGCGCGGCTTGGTGGGGTAGACCACGCCGTGGTCGAGCAGCTTGCCGGTCTCGTCCATGACGGCGACCTTGCAGCCGGTGCGGTAGCCCGGATCGAGCGCGAGCACGCGGGCGCCGCGCACGGGGCGTGCCGAGAGCAGGCCCTCGAGATTCTTGGCAAAGACATTGATGGCCTCGGTCTGCGCGCGGACGGTGAGTTTGGCGCGGGCCTCGCGCTCCAGCGAGGGGGCCATGAGGCGCTTGTAACCGTCAGCGATGGCGGCATCGAAGATGGGAGCAAACACGCCCTGGCGTCGGGGCCAACGGCTGCCGAGGCGTGCCGTGGCGGCAGCGCCGTCGACGTTCACGCGCACGCGGAGCTTGCCCTCGCGATCGCCGCGGTCGATAGCCAGCACGCGGTGGTTGGGTATACGGCGCAGCGGCTCGTCAAAGTTGTAGTAGGGCTCGTAGGGGGTCTTCTCCGCAGGGTCGGTGGCTTCGACGACGATATCGGCAGTGTTTTGCGTAAAGGCGCGCAGGTCGGCGACGTTCTCGGGGTCCTCGGCTACCGTCTCGGCCACGATGTCCGCCGCGCCGGCGAGCGCCTTCTCGGGCGTGTCGAAGCCGGCTTCCTCGTTGACGTAGGCCGCGGCGGCGTCGAGCGCGCTGCCCTTGGCCGAGGCCTGCATGATGATCATGTTGGCGAGCGGCTCCAGGCCTGCCTCGCGGGCCTTCTGCGCGCGGGTCATGCGCTTTTTGCGGTAGGGCTTGTAGAGGTCCTCGACACGCTGGAGCTGCGTGGCCTCGCGAATCTGCTGCTCGAGTTCGGGCGTGAGTTTGCCCTGGGCGTCGATGAGCAGGATGACGTCCTCTTTACGCTGCTCAAGATTGCGCAGGTAGGACAGGCGCTCGTCGAGCGCGCGCAGGGCGACGTCGTCCATACCGCCCGTTGCTTCCTTGCGGTAGCGCGAAATAAAGGGGATGGTGTTGCCCTCGTCGATGAGCTTGACGGCCGCCTCGATGTTGGCGGCCTTAAGGTTGAGCTCGCGGGCGAGCTGGGCGATAAGATCCATGGGACTCCTTGCGTTTAAGGTGCGTTTGCAGCACAGGGCTACCAAGGATACCACCCGCCACTCCACCCAAGTAGTCATTTTGGGATGGGGCTCTTTTAGCCACTTTTGCCGCCCCGTCCCAGAAAAATCGCCGGCAAGGTACCAAAAAGCCCCGCGGGCAGGAGGCTGCTCGCGGGGCAAAGAAGAGGGGCTTGTTGGTGGCGGACCGAAGGGTTCGGCATGGGGGTTTCTGCCGCGGTCGCTCTTAAGGCATTACAGCTCGACGAGCTGGCCGGTCTCGGCGGCCTCCTTGATAGCGTTAAGCAGCGTGAGCGTCTTGACGTTATCGGCGGGGGTCACGACGGGCTCGACCTCGCGGCGGACGACCTTCACAAAGTGCTTGAGCTGCATCTTGTGCGGCAGCGCCGGGTCCACGGCCGGGATCTCCATCTGCAGCGGCTTGTGCCAGTTAGAGGCGCCGTCGTAGGAGAACTGGTGCAGGCGGGGCAGCGACAGGGCGCCCTTAGTGCCGCCGATAAAGTAGGCGTCGGCGTTGAAGGGGCGGTACTGCGGATCCTCGCGAGCGGTTGCCTCCCAGTTCCAGGGGCTGGCGGTGGCGTCGGAGATGGTCATGCTCGCAAGCGCGCCATCGGCAAAACGGACGTTGACCACGGCGGAGTCCTCGGTCTCAAAACCGCGGGCGGCGCTGGACTGCATACCCTGGACGGCAACGGGCTCGCCCAGCAGGTAGCGGAGCAGGTCGACGTCGTGAACCAGGTTGACCAGGATCGGGCCGGCACCCTTCTTACGGCGCCACTCGACGTCGAAGTACTCGTCATTCTTATAGATCATGTAGTGGAAGCTCGACACGGTGAGCTTGCCCAGCTCGCCGGACTCGATGATCTCCTTGGCCTTGTTGACGAAGGGGTTGTGGCGACGGTGCTGACCTACGAGCACGGGCACGCCGGCGGTCTCGGCCTCGGCGGCGAAGGCCTGGGCATCCTCGAGATCGTTGGAGATCGGCTTTTCGACCAGCGGCACGATGTTGCGCTTCACGGCCTCGCGGGCAACGCCCAGGTGCAGGTCGTTGGGGGTGGCGATAATGACGGCCTCGGGCTTGACCTCGTCCATCATCTGAGCGGGATCGGTGTAAAACGGCACGCCGGCGGCCTCGGCCGTGGCGCGGGCGCCCTCAAAGGCGTCGGCGATGGCGACGAGCTCGGCCTCGGGCTCCTCGGTGACAAAGCGGATGTGGTTGCGGCCCATGGCGCCGGCGCCGATAACGGCGATGCGGACGGGGTTGAGCTCAGACATTTCGACTCCTTAATACTGGTGACCGGTGAATGCGACAAAGGGGCTGTCCCTTTGTCGCATCGGTAAAACTAGGCGGACTTCTTCTTGCTGTCGGAGACCATCATGTAGACGGTGAGCACGACGGCGATGGCGGCGATCACAATGGCGCCGTAGAAGGACTGCTGGTAGGCGGCGCTGCCGGCCTCGGCGTGATACAGCACGGCGGTGATGGGCTGACTGATCCAGGTGGAAGCGGCGTAACCCAAAAACATGATGCCGTAGTTGACACCGATGTTGCTGGTGCCAAAGGCGCCACCGGTGAGCGGCGGGTAGATGACGAGCAGGGCGCCAAAGCTAAAGCCGAGCAGGGCGAGCGCCACGAAGAACATGCTCTGCGTAAAGCTCATCGACATGATAACGAGGGCGATGATGGTGACGACAAGGCTGATGAGCAGCGACTTGTAGGCGCCGAGCTTGTCGATGATCTGGCCAAAGGACAGACGGCCAACCAGGTTGGCGCAGGTGTTGACGGAGACCACCACGCCGCCGAGGGCGACGGCAGCGGCGCTCGTGGGGTCGGCGAAGAGCTGGACGGCGGCGATGGAGGCAACCTTGCCCACGAGCAGGGTGCCCGCGGTGGCGGCAAAGGCGAAGGTGACGATGAGGACCCAGAAGCGCGGGGTCTTGACCATCTCGCCTGGGGTGAGGTCACCGAAGGTACCGGCATGTGCGCCGCCCTTAGGGGCCTCGAAGCCCTCGGGCAGCCAGCCGGCCTCGGGGGCCTTCAGGAACAGGGCGGAGGCTGTCTCTTATACACATCTGACGCTGCCGACGATCTTACGCGTGTAGA
>URVF01000084.1 GCA_900551185.1 uncultured Collinsella sp.
TACGAGATCATGCCTAGTCTCGTGGGCTCGGAGATGTGTATAAGAGACAGCGGTGCGCTTGCGGCTGGGCTCCCAGTGACGGGTCTCCTGGTAGATAATGCCACCCTCCTCGAGCACCTCAGCCTGGCGGCAAATCTCGTAGGCAAGGCCGTCATGCAGACTCTTAAACGAGTTAAGGTTCTTAAGCTCGGTCTTGGTGCCCAGCTTGGTCTCGCCACGGCGGCGCAGCGACACATTACCGTCGCAGCGCATGGAACCTTTCTCCATGGAGCAGTCCGAAATGCCCAGCGTCACAAAGATGCGACGGAGCTTTTCCATAAACAGACGAGCCTCCTCGGGTGTGCGCAGGTCGGGCTCGGTGACGAGCTCAATCAAAGGCGTGCCGCAGCGGTTGTAGTCGACGAGCGACTCGGCCGCGGCGGTGATGCGGCCCTCGGCACCGCCCACGTGGACCATCTTGGCGGCGTCCTCCTCCATGTGGATGCGCAGGATGCGGATGGGCACCGTGTAGGAACCGTCCTCGCGACGCTCGGGCATCTGCAGGTTGGACGCATCATAGCTGGCCAGATGGCCGACGCGCTGGTTGCCTTCGCGCATGGTCGACGTCATGGACGTGGACAGGCCCTCGGCGTTGGCCGAGGCGCTCGCCAGGCTCTGGGCCTCGGCCTCGCCAAACGCGCAGTCGGGGCGCTCGGCGGCACCGCGACCGGTCACGTCCAGATCCAGGTGACCGTACATGGCAAAAGCGATCGGACCCTGCGTAGTCTGGAAGTTCTTGGCCATATCGGGATAGAAGTAGTGCTTGCGGTAGAACATCGAGTGGCGCTGGATCTCGCAGTTGGTGGCAAGACCGGCCTTGACGATGCTCTCGATGGCGCGCTTGTTGGGCACCGGCAGGGCGCCGGGCAGGCCCAGGCACACCGGGCACACGTTGGCGTTGGGCTCGTCATCGTGGCTGAGCCTGCAGTTGCAGAACATCTTGGTATCGAGTGCGGTGAGCTCGGTATGGATCTCCAGGCCGATCACGGCCTCCCAATCCTGTAGGACCTCGGAAAGCTCCTTCATTACAGTTCGCCTCCCTTCCCGGCAAAATCGGGCGCGACGGAAAGCGCGGGCGCACCCGTGGCGGCATCGGCAAAGCCGCGCTCCAGGGCGCGGGCAAACGTGAGCAGCTGACGGTCCTTAAAGGCCGGACCCACCAGCTGGGCAGAAACGGGCAACTGAGTATCCTCGCCCAGGCCCAGCGGCACCGAGATACCGCCGTTGCCGCAAATGTTGAGCGAGATGGTGTACAGGTCGGAGAGGTACATCTGCGTGGGGTCGCTGATCTCGCCAAACTTAAAGGCCGTGCGCGGCGAGGCGGGCATGAGGATGGTGTCCACCTTGGCATACGCGGCGTCGTAGTCCTGCGTGATGAGCGTGCGAGCCTTTTGCGCAGCGTAGTAGTACTTGTCGTACACGCCCGAGCTCAGCAGGTAGGCGCCGAGCATCTGACGGCGCTTGGCCTCGGCGCCAAAGCCATGGGCGCGCGAAAGCGAGCTCTGGTCAGACAGGTTGGCGCAGCCCTCCTCCTGATAGCCGTAGCGAATGCCGTCGAAGCGGGCCAAGTTGGAGAACGCCTCGGCCGGGCCGATGACGTAGTAGGCGGCGATGGCGGCGTCCAGGTGCGGCAGGTCGACCTCGACCAGCTCGGCGCCTTGGTTCTGCAGCTCCTGAGCGGCGCGCTGAACAGTGGCCTTGACCTCGGGCGTCAGGCCCTCGGCCTCCATAAACGCAGGGATAATGCCCACGCGCTTACCCTCGATGCTGTCGTTGAGATGCTCGGTAAAGTCGACGGCGCAATCCTGGCTGGTGCAGTCGTACGGATCGTGGCCCGAGCCGGTAAGCGCGTTCATGGCCAGCGCGACATCCTCGACCGTGCGGCCGAAGGGGCCCACCTGGTCGAGCGACGAGCCAAAGGCAACCACGCCGTAACGGCTCACGGCGCCATACGTGGGCTTAAAGCCCACCACGCCGCACAGCGACGCCGGCTGGCGAATGGAGCCGCCGGTGTCCGAGCCCAACGAGAGCGCGACCTCGCCCGCGGCGACGGCTGCAGCGGAGCCACCCGAGGAGCCGCCGGGCACGCGCTCGGTATCCCAGGGGTTATTGGTGCGGTGGAAGGCCGAGCTCTCGGTGGAGCTGCCAAAGGCGAACTCGTCCATGTTGGCCTTGCCCATGGGCAGGCAGCCGGCGTCGAGCATGCGCTGGACGCAGGTGGCGGTGTAGACGCTCTGGTAGTTCTCGAGCATGCGGGAAGCGCAGGTGGTGCGCGTGCCCACGAGGTTCATGTTGTCCTTAATGGCCAGCGGCACGCCCGCGAGCGGGGGCAGCGGCTTGCCTGCGGCACGGTCGGCATCCACGCGCGCGGCGGCCTCGAGCGCCAGCTCGGGCGTCACCTGCAGGAATGCCTGGACCCCGCCCTCGCGTGCCTCGATGGCGGCAAGGGAGGCCTGGGCCACCTCGGTAGCGCTAAAGTCGCCGGCGGCAACGCCCGCGGCGATCTGGGCGGCGGTAAGGGAATCGAAGCTCTGCGCCATTACTCGCTCTCCCCCTCTCCCAAAATGGACGGCACGCGGAAGTAGCGGTCGCGCGCGCTGCCTGCGTTCTCGAGCGCGACGCCGAGCGGCAGGTCGCGCTCAGGCTCGCGCAGGTCGTCGCCCATCACGTTGGACAGGCTTCCGATGGGATGGAACGTGGGCTCCACGTCGGGCAAGTCATATTGCAGGACGGGCTCGAGCATCTGGACGGCGTCGTTCAGGTAGGACGTCATCTGGGTGAGCTCGTCATCGGTCAGTGCGATCTTTGCGTACTCGGCGATGCCGCGCACGTCTTTCTCGCTGAGTGCCATAGGCGCTCCCTTCCGCATAACAGTTAAACCGCTCTAGTATACAAGGCAACGCCGCTTGGAGCAGATGCTTTACCTAAATGCAGCGAAAACGTAACGAGGGCGGCGGCTGACAGGCGGCGGGCTGGCGGTTTTGTAGCGAAAACCGCACCGTCCATAGCGAAAACCGTCTCGACCACAACGAAAACCGTCCCGCCCGCAACGAAGACCGTACTGTCCGCAACAAAAACCATCACAACATTCGACGCTTTTCGTCCAAATCGCGATTTTCATCGAATGTTGTGATGGTTTGGAAGTCCCGACCACCACAAAGGTGCCTGTCCCCTTTGTGGTGGTTCTGGAGAATGTCCTATGCCGAGGCCTTGGCCTTGCGGCGCTTGCGGACCGCGTGGATCACGATGTCCAGCAGCAACAGCACAATGGCTACGACCACGATGAGCACGGCAAACTCGCGCTTGCCCCAGTGGCGACCGGCCAGCGATTTTTGCTTGTCGACGTCCTTCTTGCTGTACTTGGTGCGCACGCAATGCACCAGCAGGCGATGGTCGTTCACGCCGTAGGGCGTGCAGGTGACGAGCGTCACCTTGTCGGCGCCGGGCTCGATGATCAGCGACTCCATCTCCTCGGGCAGCACCACCTCGGAGTCCACCATCTTGTAGGCGAGCGTCTTGTTCATGGTGTGCAGCAACACCAGGTCGCCGGGCTCCAGCGAGTGGATGTCGTCGAACATGCTCAGGTTGCGCATACCCGAGTGCGCGGTGAGCACGCAATGAGTCGAGGTGCCGCCCACCGGCAGGCTCGTGCCCTCCAGGTGGCCGACGCCCGCCATAAGGACTTCTTCGCTCGTGCCGTGGTAGATGGGCATGCTCACGTCGATGGAGGGAATCTCGACCCAGCTCATCATGGGGTCGCGGTCAAAAATAAGCTGCTGGGCGTAGGGTTCGATCTGGTCGGCGGGGAGCTCGGTACCCTCGCCGGCAAGTTGCTCGTTATAGGAGCGCGCCTGAAGCAGGATGCGCTCGCGTTCCTCTTCGGAGAGCGCGTCCACGGTGCTGGACACCGTGCTGATCTGGTTGAACACGCCCGAGGCCTCGAGCCGGTCCAAGATCCACGGCCAGGTCATAAGGCCCACGCCGATAAGGATGATGACGATGGTGATGAGCCGGTCGGCCCAGCGCGGCAGTCGCTTGCGACGGCGCTTGGGCTTTGGTTGAGGTTTGGGCTGAGGGCTTGAGCCGCCGTTGGCCGCGGCGTTATTGCTCTTCATATGTTTGGCGCCCTGCACCATCACCGGTCACTCCTTTACAGCTCAGGTTGTCTAAACAAATAATAGCCGATTAGCGAGCTTCCACGCCGGACAACGCCGCTAGACTGCACCGTCCGGGCCACGTAACCACACTCAACCAATCAAGCCATATGTTGCTTTCATCGTCTCAAGCAACTGCGCCATCGTTGCGCCCGCAACCCCGATCTGTTTCAGATTGACGTCGCCCACCTCACAATCTTTAACAAACGCAATCATATCGTCCTTCAGTTCTCCGCGCAGGTCGACACCTTCCGACTCGCCAAGCAGCTGAGCAAGCCTCAGCGCATCGCGTTTATGCTTTTTTACCTTCTTCGAATCAACGTTCTCCCCCGCTTCCCTTCTAGCTTTTAGGTCGAGATACGCCTTCGCTTTGAACGGGACAATGTATTCCGTACCCAGGACCGAAACGCCGCCTACGGTCCGAATTCCCTGAAGGAACAAGCTGTAGTAAGCATCGTCCAACAAAATTGCCGAAAGACTGCTTATGTTTTCATCAACGTGAATTGGCGCCACATCAATCCCCTCACGACCCTTTAGAAAGTCGGGGCACTTCGCGAAGAGTTCGATCATATGGGGGTAACCCGGCCTCTTAGGCTCTGTGAACCGATAAAAACATGAGCCTTTGCCTTCGCCCCAGCCGCAGCGGTAACCGCCATCACGCACCAAAGTCCATATGGCTTCTGCCGTCTGAGGCAACCGGTCATCGGCGACAATTACCACATCAAAATCGTGAGTCGCCCTAAACGGAAGTCCCGCCTCCGCGAGCAAAATGTCGCATGCCGTGCCGCCGATAAGGGCATACGATCCTGCAGCTTCTTGCATATGCTGCTGAAATTCTTGGAGGCCTTCTACAGCGCTTCTTGCCATGGATATTCCCTTTCAAACATTCGATCGACTTCGAGCTGAATTCGCTCATCGTCAATTGCCGCCAAAGATAGCGCAAGCGAAATGTTGTCGACACGGGAGGAGTCGGCAAACACGGGCGCATAGCGCCACACTTGGATCATCGCCGTCTCGTTATCCGGCAACTCCCCGTCTGCGACTTCGAGGTCGCTCAGTTGACGCCATGCACTTCTTAAGACGGCCTTTTGTTCCATGCCCGGCGCAGCGAGCATCGAACGCGCGGCGAGCGCCGTCTCCCCGGCGTCAACAAGACAGTCGATCTGCGGCGTCTTCCTTGCAAAAAAGACCTTCGAGACAGGCGAGGAGAGCTCTGCCATGTGCTCACTGAGCAAAAGATCAACAGCAACAGGGAACACGACGACACGTCGCTCGCGACGCTCGCGCCTCGCGAGCCCCCTGTCAACAAGCTCGGTTATGGCCTCACTCGCGCGGCTTGCCGAAATCCCAAGCGCACGACAAAGGTCATAGGGACGATATGGCTCCTGGGCTACTCCCCAGATTGCGGCAGCCTGTGCGTTGGGTGACATCTTGGTCGCGCGATTGCGAAACCGGGCACCGCCCCTCTCCGTGCAGGCTGTGCCCATAAATGGAAGAAAAGCCTGTCTACCTGGGCAGACAAAGGGAATCCCTTGTGCGATCAATGCTTTGCGCTGACGTGCATCGGCATCAGGAAACGAAACGACAACAGGAGTCTCCGCGCGTAAGGCTAGCTGACTATAGACTCTCTTAGCCTCGGGAAGCCCGACGCCAGTAGGCAAACTTGCAAGCAAAAACGAAAAACCGTTTGCGTCAACAGCGCGGACCTCAACCGCCCGCAGATGCAGCGGCAAGCGTGTGGATCCAGGCCAAGTTTTGGCCTTGGCGGAGAGGCCTAGTGCTTCTTGTAAGTAGATTAGCGCTTCGTTCATTTCCATCATTTTCGTTTGATTCCAGTTTATATTGGAATTATACATGATTTTCGGAATTGACGAGATTCCTTTCGTGCATAAGCCCGCATTTGAGTTTTCAGAATGTCCCGGATCGGCGGGGCGATTCGGGATACAATGTCAATAGAAAACGACGCATCCCGCGTAAGTGTACGAGAGCGCGGGCGGCCTAGTTTTCAGCTTTTGTTAAATGCCCGGGATCCGACCCCCGGGCATTCTTATTTGCGCTTGTTGCGGCGCAAATGCCTTCTACCGTCCGCACCGCGCGTGCGCCTACGGACCTTAAACCGAACCTCATACGAGTCAAGAAACGCGATGACGAACGTGCCCACCGCCGCGAGGGCGGCGAGCGCGTTAAGGAATTTCAGCATTTGGGGACCTCCGATCGAGTCGTCGGCCGCCCGCGCACGGGATGCGTCGCAAGGCCATTTTACTGCGAGCGTATGCACCCGCAGCTGGTAAACGCAATAATTGCAAACATCTGTTCGATATTCATACGCTTGATCCATCGAGCAATGGAGCCTGGCTGCGTTGTCCCAAAAAAAACGGGGCAAACTCCAGTGCGGAGTTTGCCCCGAAAAGAGAATGGCAAAGCAAGAGCGTAGATGGACGAGAAAAGTGTCCGCAAGTCTCATGGCCATCACATCCCACCTGCCAAAGGGATGGGTGAGTGAGCGTTACTCCTGCTCGGACTCCTCAGCCTGCTTACGGCTGCGGATGAGGTGCGCCACGCCGATGCACAGCACCTGTCTCTTATACACATCTGACGCTGCCGACGATCTTACGCGTGTAGA
>URVF01000085.1 GCA_900551185.1 uncultured Collinsella sp.
ACGAGATCATGCCTAGTCTCGTGGGCTCGGAGATGTGTATAAGAGACAGCGTACATGCCGTCGACGCGCTCGCGCTCGGCAAGTTCCTTGGCATGGCGCTTAAGGGCACGCTCGCAAGCCTTGATTACCTGCTGGCGCGGGTCCTCGCGATAATGCTCCACGAGGGCGGGAATCTCCTCAAACGTAGCGCTCGACAACTCACCGGCAACCTGCGATGCCGAAACCGAGCTCGTCATGTTGGCCATACCAGGCCCTCCTTGCATGCAAATCAGATAAAAAGAAGGGCCACCCGAAGGTGACCCTTGTGTCCAAACGAGTGGACAGACGCTGCGATCTTCTTAGCGCTTCTCGGGGATGCGAGCAGCCTTGCCCACCTTGTCGCGGAGGTAGTACAGCTTGGCGCGACGGACGCGACCATGACGAACGACCTCGAGCTTGGCGATCTTGGGGCTGTGAAGCGGGAAGGTACGCTCAACACCGACACCGAAGGACATCTTGCGGACGGTGAAGGTCTCGCGGGCACCGGCGCCGGCCATGCGGATGACGTCGCCCTGGAAGACCTGGATGCGCTCGCGGTCGCCTTCCTTAATGCGGTAGTGAACCTTGACGTTGTCGGCGACGCGAACCTGAGGAATGTCCTCGCGGATCTGCTGACGCTCGATTGCGCGGATGTAATCCATGTGCAATTCCTTACTCTTCTAGAGGTGCCGTACCACCTTGGCCGGCACGTAGTTGAACAAACGTATTCGAGTATACACGCGCGGGTTTCTGCTGCAAGAACAATTTTTTACGCAGACAAAAAGACAAAACCCGCACATGATAACCGCCCGCCTCACGAATGAGACGGGCGGCATGAAGGGGGCTACGCTAGGCGTCTAAACCCAAAACGTTAGGCGGAACGCTTGGCCTCGAGCTTGGCCTGAGCGGCAGCCAGGCGTGCGAGGGGCACGCGGTAGGGCGAGCAGGACACGTAGTCCACGTCGGCCACGTTAAACAGGCCCTTGATGGACTTGGGGTCGCCGCCGTGCTCGCCGCACACACCAAAGTGCATTTCGGGGTTGGTGGCTCGGCCCTTCTCGACAGCCATGCGCACCAGCTCGAGCACCGCGGTATCGATGGTCTCGAGGGGATTGTCCTTCAAGATCTTCTTATGCATGTACAGCGGGATGAACTTGGCCTCGGCATCGTCGCGGGAGAAGCCGAAGGTCGTCTGGGTGAGGTCGTTGGTGCCAAAGCAGAAGAAGTCTGCGTGATGGGCGATCTCGTCAGCGACCATGCAGGCGCGCGGCAGCTCGAGCATCGTGCCCACGGGAATATTGAGCTCGACGCCCTCCTCGGCGGAAACCTCAGCGATTACGCGCTCGATGACCTCGCGGGTCTGGACATGCTCGGCCGTGATGGAGACGAGCGGAACCATGATCTCGGGACGCGGATCGACGCCCTCCTTGATGAGGCGAGCGGCAGCCGTGGCGACGGCGCGGACCTGCATGAGCGGCAGATCGCTAAAGACGACGGACAGGCGCACGCCGCGTAGGCCGAGCATCGGGTTGGACTCGACCATGCCGTCGATACGACGCAGGCGGGCGCGCAGGACGGCAAGCTCTTCCTCGCTGGCGCCGGCGGCTTCCTTCTTGGTGATGGCGACCTCGAGGTCGCGAGGATTATCCAGGAACTCATGAAGCGGCGGATCGAGCAGGCGGACGACCACATCGCGACCGGACATGGTCTTGAACATCGCCAGGAAGTCCTCGGTCTGAACCTTGAGCAGGTCGTCCAGGGCCTGCTGCTTCACGGCCTCATCGTCAGACAGGATAAAGCTCTGGATGATGTTCTTGCGATCGCCCAGGAACATGTGCTCGGTGCGGCACAGGCCAATAGCCTCGGCGCCAAACTCGAGGGCGAGCTCGGCATCCTCGGGATTGTCGGCGTTGACGCGCACATGGTTGGCATGGCCACAGGTCTCGTCCAGGCGAATCTCGTCGGCCCAGGACAGGATGGTGTCCAGGTCGCCGGTGAGCTCGGCCGAAACCAGATCAACGGCGCCGTCGACGACGATGCCCTGGGTGCCGTCGATGGAGATGACATCGCCCTCGTGCAATACGCGGTCGCTGCCCTCGATGCGCACGACCTTCTCGGCGGCGTCGATGTGGAAGCGCTCAACGCCGCAGACGCAGGGCGTACCCATGCCGCGGGCGATAACAGCGGCATGGCTCGTCTTGCCACCGTGGCTGGTCAGGATGCCCTCGGCGGCGACCATGCCCTTCAGGTCGTCGGGGTTGGTCTCCCAACGAACCAGAATGACCTTGTGGCCCTCGGCGGAACGCGCGACAGCGTCGTCGCTAGAGAACACGACCTCGCCCACGGCGGCACCGGGGCTGGCATTAAGACCGCTGGCGAGAGCCTCGTACTTCTTGGAGGCGTCAAACTGCGGGTGAAGGAGCTGGTCGAGCTGCGCGGGATCGATACGGCTCACGGCCTCTTCGCGGGTGATCAGGCCTTCCTCGACCATTTCGATGGCGATGCGCAGGGCGGCGGTGGCGGTACGCTTGCCCACGCGGGTCTGGAGCATCCAGAGCTTGCCCTGCTCGATGGTGAACTCGATATCGCACATATCGCGGTAATGATCCTCGAGCGTCAGGAACACGCGCTCGAGCTCCTCACCTGCGGACTCGAGGCCCGGGGTGGTCTTGAGGTCGGCGATGGGCTCGGTGTTGCGGATACCGGCGACGACGTCCTCGCCCTGGGCGTTGACCAAAAAGTCACCGTAGAACTCCTTGGTGCCGTCGGCCGGATTGCGCGTAAAGGCGACGCCCGTCGCAGAGGTCTCGCCCTTGTTGCCAAAGGCCATGGCCTGGACGTTGACGGCGGTGCCGAGCTCGTCGGAGATGCCGTGCTGTTTGCGATAGATGCAGGCACGCTCGTTCATCCAGCTGCCAAAGACGGCCTGGATGGCAAGGCGTAGCTGAAGCTCCGGGTCGTACGGGAAGACGGGCTTGCCGTCGGCGACCTCGAGCTCGGGATACAGGGCGGCCTCGACGTTGTCGGAGAAAATGCTCTTAAAGGTCTCGACGAGCTCCTGCAGATCTTCGGCCGAAAGCTCGGAATCGACGCGAACGCCGGCGACCAGGCGGGCCTGGGTCAGCGCGTTCTCGAACAGGTCGGCGTCAACGCCCATAACGACGTTGGAGAACATCTGGATAAAGCGGCGGTAGCTATCCCAGGCAAAACGCGGATTTTGCGTCTGGGCAATGAGACCCTGAACGGAGTCGTCGTTGAGGCCCAGGTTGAGGACCGTGTCCATCATGCCGGGCATGGAAAACGGAGCGCCCGAGCGAACCGACACGAGCAGCGGGTCGGAGGCGTCACCGAGCTTCTTGCCGCAGCGGGCCTCGAGGTCCGCCTCGGCGGCAACGATCTCATCGAGCGCGCCTTCGGGCCAGACGTTGCCGGCACCGGAGTACTCGACACAGGTCTGGCAGGTAATGGTAAAACCACCGGGAACCGGCAGGCCGATGCGGCTCATCTCGGCAAGGTTTGCGCCCTTGCCGCCAAGCACGAAGTTCATGGACTTGTCGCCCTCGGTGACACAGGTGCCCTGGGCGTCGGTTCCAAAACGGTAAACCCTCTTGCAATCGCTCACGATACTTCCCCTTCCATGCGCTTACGCACACGACCGTGGTAACGAATCGACCCGCCGGTTACGGGCCGTGAGGGAACTATACGGCGGGCTTTATGCCGACATGAGAAGAGGATGCGCGGTTTGGTAAACGAGGTGAATATGGCGGTAAACGGTAGGTAAAGGTGGTTACCTTATAAAGATACCACTGCAAGAAAATTGCAGGTCAAATGCAAGTTTGTTGCTAAATCGCTTTATCAATATCGTGCATTATTTTTAGGTAGTCTTTTTGAGACGGTGCATTTTTAGCTACCGAAATGAGTTAACTTTGCCGGGCTCGGCGGGCGGCGCGGCGGGCACGGGCTTCCTGGATTTCCTCCAAGTGACTTATGATCTCGGAGGCGCTCTCCTCGATCGCCTTGCCGTCGGTACGCACCACAAAGCAGCCTAGGCGCTTCATGAGGGCACGAGCTTCCTCAAGCTCGCTGCGCACGCTCTCGGGCTCGGCATAGGAGCCGGCAACGGCACGAGCGTAGTCATCGCCCAAGCGGCTATCGCGAATTTCGGAAATCACATCGACGGTCGAAATTAGGCCGAACAGGCGCATCGGGTCGACCTCGTAAATCGACTTCGGCGGCTCCATGCCATGGGCCAAAGGAACATTGGCGACCTTGTAACCCTGATAGGCCAAATACATCGACAGCGGCGTCTTGGACGTGCGGGATACGCCCAGCAGCACGATATCGGCTCCCGAAAGGTCGTCGCAGCCGCGTCCATCATCGTGCTCAACGAAATATTCCATGGCCTCGATACGATGGAAATAGCGGTCATCGGTCCTGTGAATCACGCCCGCAACGCCTTTGGGCGGCACACCGATGAGCGACGACAGCACAGCGAGCGTAGGACCGATCAGGTCGACCGAACGGATATGCAGCATGCCCAGGTAATCGAGCACGCGGGCGCGAAGCGCCGAATCGACAATGGTGTGGAACACGGCAATATCGCGATGGTCCGCATCAACGCGCGGGCCCACAAACGACTTAACCTGCTCCACCGAGTTCACCTTGGGCAGGCGCAACAAACGAAAAGCCCCTTCATCAAATTGCCCGGACGCCGCAAGCACCACCTCACAAGCGGTATCACCGAGCGAGTCGGAGATAACGATAACGGTGGGACGAGCGGTGACCGGGCAATCCATGCGGGGCTCCTTTTGCGCTTACACGCAGGCTGGCTTACTTTTTACGAGCAAGCTCACCGATGTTGGCGATGCCGGAGAAAACGGCCTCGAAGCGGTTGAGCAGCTTAAGGCGATTATCGCGGAGCTGCTCGTCCTTGTCCATGACCATGACCTCGTCGAAGAAACGGTCGATGGGCGCGCGCAGGGCGGCGAGGGCAGCAAATGCGGCCGGATAATCCTCGGTAGCAAGGGCGGCATCGACAGCGGTCTGAGCAGCCTCGGAGGCGTCGGCGAGCGCGAGTTCGGCCTCGCCCATCAGGCTGCGGTCGTACTCCGCACCCAGCTCGGGCTTGGAGATGTGTGCGGCGCGGGCATAGGCCGTCGCCAGGTTGTCAAAGGTCTCGGCGTCGTTCTTGCGAGCCTCGTCGAGGGCGGCGCAGCGGGCGAAGAAGACGGACGGGGCGATGATGTGCACCGCGGAGACGGCGGCAACGGTATCGGCCGGGATCTTTTCGTCGCGGGCCATGCTCACCAGGCGGCCATGGAAGAAGTCGCGAACCTGCTGGGCGACCTCGGCGGCGTCGAACTCAATGCCCTGCTCACTGTAGAGCTCAAGGGCGAAGTCGATGAGCGACGTGGGGTCGATCGGCAGACGGTCGCGCAGGATGTTGATGATGCCGATAGCGGCACGACGCAGCGCATAGGGGTCGGAGGAGCCGGTCGGGGGCTCGCCGATGGCAAAGATACCGGCGATGGTATCGAGCTTGTCGGCACAGGCCACGATGCAGCCAGCGGTGCCCTCGGGCAGCTCGTCACCGGCAAAGCGGGGACGATAGTGATCGCGAATGGCGTGGGCGACCTCGTCGTTCTCCCCCATCGCGGTCGCGTAATAACCGCCCATCACGCCCTGCTGGCTCGTGAACTCGACGACGGCGTTAGACACCAGGTCGGCCTTGCACAGGTGCGCGGCGCGAGCAGCGTCGGCGGCAAGATGGGCGCCCAGATGAGCCTCGCGGGCAATAGCGAGCGCGAGCTGCTCGATGCGCTCGGACTTGGCGAGCACGCTACCGAGCTTCTCCTGGAAGGCAACCTTGGCCAAACGCTCACGGAACTCGTCGAGGGAGATCTTCAGGTCCTCCTCGTAGAAGAACTTTGCGTCGTCCAGACGGGCGCGCACGACGCGCTCGTTGCCGTCGATCACGCGCTCGGCGTTCTCGGGCTTGCTGTTGGAGACGACCACGAATTCACGCGTGAGCTTGCCCTCGCCGTCATAGATCGGGAAGTAGCGCTGATTGGTGAGCATGGACTCGCAGATGATCTCGTGCGGGACCTTAAGGAACTCCTCATCGAAGGTACCGACGAGCACCGTCGGCCACTCGCAGAGGTTAATGACCTCCTCAAAGACCTTCTTGGGCGTATCGACATGGCAGCCGGGACGGGCAGCCTCGACCTCGGCGATACCGGCGAGGATGGCCTCACGACGACGCTCGGCAGAAAGCACGCCGGCATCCTCGAGCACCTGCTCGTAGACGGCGGGGCTGGCGACCACATGGTCACCGGGGCCAAGTACGCGATGACCACGCGTGGTGTTGCCACTCGTCACGTCGGCAAAAGACACGGGCACAACGTCCTCGCCCAGAAGGCAGCAGATCCAACGGACCGGACGCACGAACGTGGCGTGCTCGTGGCCCCAGCGCTGACTACGGTAGTTGGGCCACTGCAGGCCGGCGATGGTCTTCTCGCACAGGGCCGTCAGGATCGGGGTGGCCGGGGCGGAAGGAATGTTCTTCTCGGCAAAGACATACTCGCGACCGTCGGTGTCCTCGCGGCGGACCAGGTCCTCGGCAGCCACACCGCACTTGCGGGCCTGTCTCTTATACACATCTCCGAGCCCACGAGACTAGGCATGATCTCGTA
>URVF01000086.1 GCA_900551185.1 uncultured Collinsella sp.
TACGAGATCATGCCTAGTCTCGTGGGCTCGGAGATGTGTATAAGAGACAGGCCGACGATGAAGGTGGGGGAGGTGATGTCGCCCAGACCGACGAGTGTACCGGCGCCAGCGGTGATAATGCCGGCATCGCACAGGCCAATCATGGCGATGAACAGGCCCAGACCCACCGAGATGGCGTGACGCAGGACAACCGGGATGGCGTCCATGATGGCCTCACGCAGGCCACAAAGCACGAGCAGCAAGATGACGACGCCCTCAAGGAAGATGACGCTCATGGCCACGTGCCAGTCACCGCCGCAGACGGTGGTGGCGATTCCAGCGATCATCGCGTTGACGCCTAAGCCCGACGCGCAGGCGAGCGGGCGGTTGGCGAAGATGCCCATGCAGATGGTCATGATGCCGGCGCCCAGGCAGGTGGCGCAGGCGAGCGCTCCCGCATCGATGCCAGCGCCCGAGAGCACCGCGGGGTTGACGGCGATGATGTAGGCCATCGCCAGGAATGTTGTCAGTCCAGCGCGGAGTTCGGTCCCGATTGTGGACTTGCGCTCACTGACGTGAAAAAGTTCGTCCATGCATACCCTTTCCTTGTTCGGCCCCGAGTTTAGGCCGATTGACACGAACTCAACTACTATAGCCCCTTTACGACGCTGTTGTTCCTCGCATGTTGATGTTCGGCGCTTTGTAGCAGACGGACGGTATTTTTCGCATGAAAATGTGTGGGTACCGTATACTTAAGCGGTTACAACGAACTCTTTGGAGGAACGTATGATTAAAGAGCTCTGCCGCGACGAGGCTATCCTGTCCCAGCGTTGCGAGGTCGCGACCGTCGAGGACGAGTCGGTGGCACAGGACCTGATCGATACCATCAAGTCGCTCGACGATGCCGGCTGCCTTGCCGCCAACCAGATCGGCGTCACCAAGAAGGTCTGCGTCTATCTGGACGACGCCGGCGAGCCCCATGTGCTCTACAACCCCCGTCTGGTGTTTGGCCTGGGTGCCAGCAAGATGGAGGAGAGCTGCCTGACGCACGAGGAGGTCACCAAGTCCACGCGCTACATCAAGTGCAAGGTTGCCTTTGACCAGATCGTCGACGGCAAGATGAAGGAGTGCCGCCGCGACTATGCGGGCTTTGAGGCACAAATGATCCAGCATATGATCGATCACTGTCTTGGAAAGTTGGTCTAAGGGGACCAAAGCACCGCACTTCGTCTCTTTTGGCCCGGGCATGACATTGTTGTCATGTCCGGGCTTTTGTGTTTAGCGCCTTTTTGTTTGGAGACAATGAAATTAGCAAGAACGTAAAGCTAGGAGGCGCTATGTGTACGAGTATTCGATTTACCGATAATTCTGGCCACATGTATCTGGGCCGCAATCTCGACTGGAGCTTTGACTACGGCCAACAGGTTCGCGTGATGCCGCGCGGGTTTCACATTCCGTATTCGTTTATCGACGACGCGACAGCGGCACACGCGGTGATCGGTATGTGCATCGATTACAAGAACTATCCCATGTTTTTCGATTGCGGTAACGATGCGGGTCTGGCTGTGGCGGGGCTCAACTTTCCCGGCTATGCCGAGTATGCCGAGGGCCCTGTCGACGGCAAGAACAATATCGCGGCCTATGAGTTCCCCCTGTGGGTGGCAGCGACGTTCTCGACGGTCGATGAGGTCGAGGCCGCGCTGCGCGACACGGTGATTGTCGCCAAATCTGCCGGAGAGGGGCTGGGCGTGTCGCTGCTCCATTGGATTATCGGCGACAGCCAGCGCAGCATCGTGGTCGAGATGATGGCTGACGGCCTGCATGTATACGACGATCCGGTCGACACCCTTGCCAACCAGCCGACCTTCCCGTGGCACATGGAAAACCTCCGCACCTATATCACCGCCACAAGCGATTTTCCGCAGACGGCGACATGGCGTGGCGCCGAGCTTAAGCCCTATGGAGCCGGTGCCGGCATGCGCGGCATTCCGGGCGATTGCTATTCGCCGAGCCGTTTTGTAAAGGCGGCGTACCTCAATGCCAATTACCCGCAAAAGGAGAGCGAGACCGAAAACGTCGTTCGCATGTTCCGCTCGCTCGAGGGCGTGGTGATGATCGAGGGAGCGTCCAGGATGGGCGATGGCAAGTTCGAGAAGACTATCTATACCGGATGCTTTAGCGCGCGCACGGGCAATTATTACTACGCGATGTATGGGGATCCGTCGATTCGCTACGTGAGCCTGATGGATGCCGAGGGCGCGAGCCCCGATAGGCTCGTGGTTCCCGAGCCGCGTCGTTCGTAGCCGTTAGCTTTACTGCAATGCAAATCGGCCCTGCGTCTCCCGTGAGATGCAGGGCCGCTGTCGTTGATTTGTGACGTCGCTAGAAGTTGGCATCGTTGAGCTGTTCGCTCTCGAGGCCGTCGAGCTGTTGCTGTTCGGGCGTATCGGCGACGCTCTCGAGCAGCTCGGTGGGATCGACGTTCATGCTCTTGCCGGCCTCGTTGCCGTTGACCAAGTCGTCCGAGAAGATGTCGACCTCCATTTCCTCGGCCTCTTCGATCTGAACTTCGAGCGGCACCTGGGTGCGCACAAGTTTGACGGCCGGGCGCATGCGGGCAAAGAGCGGTACGTACTCAATGATGATGGCCGAGTTCTCAAGACCGTACCAGCGTGCCGGGCTTCCGCAGGCGCGGCGGACGGCGTACTTGATGGCCATCACGCGGTGGTCATTGCGGTTGATGTCCGTTTCGGGGGCGAGCATCTTGCGCAGCATGCAAAAACGGAAGTCGCCCACGTTGCCGCGCGTCTCGTAGATGGAGTAGGTGTGGTGCTGCGGCGGCAGCTCGCCCGAAGCCATCAGGTCGCCGACGATCTGACGCAGATAGGCGTTGATGCGCTGGTTGACCTTAAAGCCCAGGTCCAGGCGAACGCGGAAGAGGAAGTCCGTGCCAAAGGTCTCGACGGAATACTCGTGCGTATAGGGCTCGTCGGTGACATGCACGTTAATGAACCAATACGCCTTGGCGCGCTTGGGATGTTTATCCAGGATGGAATAGAGCACGTCGCGGTCGAGTGTGAGCGGATCGGGGCTGTTGGTGAGGAACACCAGGTTGTCGGCGAGCACGGGATAGGTCTCGTCGTTGCGCAGGCGGTTGAGCTGATCGATGTACTTGGAGACGGGCAACAGAATCGTCTGCGTGCGCTCGATGGCGGTGCCACGGCGCCACACGTACATAAGGCCAAACAGCAGTGCGGCCAGGAAGATCATCACATAACCGCCGTCAAAGAACATGGTGAGGCACGAGGCGAAGAAGCACAGCTCAATGGCACCGAAGAGCAGGGCGAAGACGCAGGCGCCCAGCTTGTGCTTGAGAATGCCAGCGATATAGCTCGTCAAAAGCGTCGTAGTCATGAGCATGGTCACGGTAATGGCGAGGCCGTAGGCGCTCTCCATGCGCTCGGAGTTTTGGAACAGCAGCACAATGAAGATGCAGCCGACCCACATGATGTTGTTGACAAGCGGAATATAGAGCTGGCCCTTGGTGTCGCTGGGGTAGTGGATGCGCAGATGCGGCATAAGGTTGAGACGCGTGGCCTCGGATACCAGCGAGAACGAGCCGGTGATGAGCGCCTGCGAGGCGATGATGGCCGCCACGGCCGAAAGCACGATGGCAAAGGGGCGCAGGGGCTCGGGAAGCATCATATAGAACGGGTTAACGATATCCATCGCGAGCATCTGGGGGTTGGAGTTGTTGGCGAGCAGCCAAGCGCCCTGACCCAGATAGTTAAGGATGAGGGCCGCCTTAACAAACGGCCAGGATGCGTAGATGTTGGCCTTGCCCACGTGGCCCATGTCTGAATAGAGCGCCTCGGCGCCGGTCGTCGACAGGAAGACGAAGCCGAGCACCATGATGCCCGAGTGGTTGATGGGCGAGAACAGGAACATGATGCCACGGATGGGGTTGAGCGCGCGTAGGATGGACAGGTTGCCGAGCATGTTGAACAGGCCGGCGCCAGCCAAGAACAGGAACCACAGCGTCATGAGCGGACCGAACAGCTTGCCGATTGACGAGGTGCCAGCGCGCTGCATGGCAAACAGGCCACAGATAATGATGATGGTAATAATGATGACGTTAGTTTGCCCGTCACCCAACAGCGCGTGGCCCCACTCGATGGTACGCAGGCCCTCAATGGCTGTGGTGACCGTGACCGCGGGGGTGAGGATGCCGTCGGCGAGCAGCGCCGCGCCGCCGATCATGGCGGGGAGAATCAGCCATGGTGCCACCTTGCGCACGAGACTGAACAGGGCGAAGATGCCGCCTTCGTTGTGGTTGTCGGCCTTCATGGCGATTACCACGTACTTGACCGTGGTCACGAGCGTCATGGTCCAGATGACGAGCGAAAGCGCGCCCAGGATCATGTCCTCGCTGACGGTACCGATGCCGCCGTTGTTGGCGACGATTGATTTCATGGTGTACATGGGGCTCGTGCCGATGTCGCCATAGACGACGCCGAGCGTTACGAGCAGCATGCCAGCGGAGAGGGGGATGGCTCCGTGCCCGCCTTGCCCGCGCTGGTCTTGGAGGTTTGCCTCCAGTTTATTGTGTGCCACGAGGACTCCCTTAGACATCCGGTTATCTGTCTAGGACAAAAAACTTTATGCCGTCTTTATACATACAAGAGCAGTTTGGCACATCGGGTTATTTTAGACAATAATCCTCAGCTGGGGATTATTTATCTACGCAGGTAGCATTTCAAAGCAGGGGCTTTTAAGCACGTACTGTCTGGGCGATGCCAGCCTTGGCGTTTGCGCGTTTGCCGGCGAGTTCGCAAAAAATCGCGCCGCCGATGATAAGCGCGGCGCCCATCAGGCGGACCGGTGTTATGGCTTCACCCAAAAGGGCGGCCGAGAACACGACCGCCGAAAGCGGCTCGAGGTAGCCGACGACAGCGACGGTCTGGACGGGCAGCTTGGCGACGGCGCTAAAGTAGAGCAGGCAACCGATGCCGGTGTTGACGACGCCGAGCATAGCGACGGCGCGCCAATCAATACTGGCGGCGATACCGGCGGACAGGAATGAGGGAGCGCCCTGCGTGATGAGCGTGAGGACCAGTGCGGTCACAAAAGCGGCGCACACCTGGAGCGTGGAGTTCTCGAGGCCCTCGATGTGCGGCGCACCCTTGCTAGCGATGACCATCAATGCATAGCAGAAGGCCGAGGCGATTCCACAGACGATGCCCGCAATGGGCATATTGCCGCCTAGACCTTGCGCTGCAATGAGAAAAGCACCGCAGGCGACGGCGACAAAGCCGGCGATTTTGCCGCCGGTCAGCTTTTCGCCAAAGATGAGCGGGGAGAGCGCCATGACAATGATGGGGCCGCAGTAGTACAGCAGCGAGGATACGCCGACGCCGATCGTCTGGTAGGCGCGGAACAGAAAAATCCAGCTGGCGCCCAGCGCAGCTCCCGAGAGGAGGAGGGCCGCGGCTTCGCGGGGACGAGATGGCGCCTGCAACTTATGGTGTTGGGTAGTGGCGAGGATGGTTATAAGCGAGAGGGCTCCCAGAAAAGTGCGCAGCAGCACGATATCGGAGCTCGGCAGTGCGATAGCTGCGGCGATGATGCCGTTAGAGCCAAACAACAGTAATGCTGCTAAGTATGTAAACAGTCCGTTGTTCATGCGCTGACATCCCCTCTATATCCGAACATGTTCACTATGGGTGAACTGGCTTTAGAAGAAAAGCGAATATAATGCATGGAAAACATGACAAAAACTCATGCAAGGGTGGGGACGTGCCGTGGAGACCAATATCCAAAAGATGCAGGTGCTGCTGGAGACGGTGCGCGCCGGAAGCTTTACGCGTGCTGCCGAGCGCCTGAGCTATTCGCAGTCGGGCGTGAGCCGTATGGTGGCCGATCTTGAGGCCGACTGGGGTTTTAAGGTGCTCGACCGCAGTCGCGAGGGCGTGGCTCTTTCTGCCGACGGGCGGCAGGTCATGCCGGCTGTCGAGGCGCTCTGCGAGGAATTCACTCGCTTGCAGCGACGGGTGGATGAGATGCGTGGACTCATGCGCGGCAAAATCTGCATCGGTACGTTTTCGAGTGTGGCGACCCACGTGCTGCCGCCGGTGATTGCGCGCTTTCGCGCCGATCATCCGGACGTCGATTATGAGTTGCTGATGGGCGATTACTCAGAGATTGAACAATGGGTGGCGGAAGGTCGCTGCGACCTGGGCTTTATTCCGCGCGAGCCACGCGGCGCCGGCATGGCGTCGCGACCGTTGGTGCAAGACGAGCTGATGGCCGTGGTGCCAGCGGACTCCTCGCTTGCCACCGCGGAGGTCGTTTCCCTTGCCGATTTGGCCAACGAGCAGTTTATCCTGCTGGAACGCGGTAGCGACGACGAGATTACGCCGCTGTTTCGCCGCGCGGGCCTGGCGGTGCGCTCCAAGCTGTCTACCTGGGATGACTATGCGATTATGGCCATGGTCGAGGACCTGTCTCTTATACACATCTCCGAGCCCACGAGACTAGGCATGATCTCG
>URVF01000087.1 GCA_900551185.1 uncultured Collinsella sp.
ATCCTGCAGCGCCCATCCCCGTGCCGCAAACCGTAACGCGCGAGGCCATCGCCGGCATGGGCGGAGCAGCCGCAACCGGCGGTGCGATCGGTGCCGCGGCAAGCATCGCCGCCAACATGGCAAACGCACGCGCAAACCAGGCTCCCGCACAGCCTTTGGCCCAGCTTATCGCTGTCGTGACCCGCGAAACCCTCGAGGTCAACGCGGCACATTGCATCATTGGCCGCGAGCGCGCTGCCGCCGACGTGATCCTTCGCGACCCTAACGTCTCGCGCCGCCATGCCGAGCTCACCTTCACGGGCTCCGACTGGTCCATCGAGGACCTCAACTCCACCAATGGCACGTTTGTGAACAACCGCCGCATCACGCGCTGTCCGCTGCGCAACGGCGACCTGCTCACCTTTGGTCTTAGCAACTTCGAGTTCAGAAGCTAGGAGCAGCTCATGATCGACCTGATCTTGTTCACGGGGCGCATCGTCCTCGTCGTCTTGCTCTATATCTTCCTGTACGCCGTCATGAAGACCGGCGTGGGTCTCGTCCGCGGTCAACGCCGTGACTCGGCAATTTGGACCATCGATGTCGACAAGGGCCCTCGCGGCATCCGCGGCATCCATGTGGACATGCTCGGACCCGTAATCGTGGGCCGCTCGCCTTCGTCCGATATCTGCATTAACGAGCCCTTTGTCTCGGCATCGCACGCACGTTTCACCACCCAAGGTCCCGCCCTCGTGATCGAGGACCTCAACTCCTTGAACGGAACGCTCGTCAACGGCCGCACACTCACCGAACCTGCCACCCTGCGCGAAGGCGATGAGGTGCAGATCGGCGATGTCGTGATGAAAGTGAATCACCGATGATCGACGAGGAGAACAAGTCCGCAACTATGACCGAGGCACCGGCCGCCGCCACAGCTGCACCGGCCCACGCCGCTCCGGCGGGCTCCGCACCCGTGGAGCCCGAGGACACCGTGTTCTCCCTGCCTCTTTCGCATGTAACGCATGATATTTCGGATCTCGCCGATAACGAGGACGAAGAGGATACCGTAGCGGCGCCCATCGGCGCACATGCTGCGGAACAGCCCACAGCGCCCGAAGCAACCCCGGCGCCGGCTCACTTTGCAGAGCCCGTCGCCGCGGCAATCAACGAGAGCGCTGCGGTGTTTGCGGCACCCGAGCCCGCCGCGCCGGCGTTTCCCATAGCCCCGGCATCCGAGGTTGCGCCCGCGTCTACGCCGGCGCCCGAGGCGGGGACATCCCCCGAGGACGGCCCTGCACCCAAGACCCCGCAGCCTGCGCCCGCAAGCGAGTCCGATGCCGCGGCCGAGCCCGCCGCCCAGTCGCAAAACACGCCCGCGCCGTCGCACTTTGCGACGCCCGAGCCTATAGACGTCAGCCCGCAAGATGACGAGTCGACCGCCCGCGTTTCCGAGGAGCCCGACTCCCCGGACACCGGCGATTCCGAATCAAACGCCGAGACCGACACCGTCTCTCCCGGTGACACAGCCGAAATCGACGTTGCCGCCGTTGAGGCCAAGCTCAAAGACCCCGGCTCGACCATGAGTTTTGAACCCCTAACCGAGGAGCGCATCGAGACCGACTCGACCTATGATGCCGGCACCACCACGCAACTCATGTGGGGCGCCCGCTCCGACGTTGGCTGCGTGCGCCCGCACAATGAGGATTCCTACCTGGTGCAGTCGCCGCTCTTTTGCGTATGCGACGGCATGGGTGGTCACGCTGCCGGCGAGGTGGCCTCTTCTATCGCTGTCGAGACCATCGCCAAGACAGCTCCTCAGTCTGCCGACGCCGCACGCCTGGCGGCAGCCGTCGAGGCCGCCAACGCCGCCGTAATCGAGGCTGCCTTGAATGGCCTGGGCAAGCCCGGCATGGGCTGCACAGCCACTTGCGCCTATATCGAAAACGACACGCTCGCCATCGCCCACGTGGGTGACTCTCGCGCCTACCTGCTCCACGAGGGCACGCTCATCCGCGTGACCCGCGACCACTCCTACGTGGAGGAGCTCGTGGACGCCGGCGAGATCACGGCAGATGAGGCTCGCGTCCACCCCAACCGTTCGGTCATCACCCGCGCGCTGGGCTCGGACCCCGCCATGTATGCCGACCACTTCACTCTGCATATCGAGGAAGGCGACCGTCTGATCCTGTGCTCCGACGGCCTTTCGAGCATGATTCCCGATAGCGATATCGAGAACATCGCCACGCAGTCCTCAACCGCGCAAATCTGCGTCGACAACCTAGTGGACGCGGCGCTTGCCGCCGGCGGCCACGACAACGTGACCGTAGTAGTCGTTGACCTGGTTGACGATGGCGTTATGCGCGAGGCGCAGCGCGTGCGTCGCCGCAACATTACTATCGCCGCCATCCTGGCCCTCGTCTTTGTGCTGGCAGCTGGCATCTGGGCCTACACGGGTGTCACCGGCTCGTACTACCTGGGTACCTACCAGGGCAATGTCGCCGTCTGGCGCGGCCTGCCCGGCAAGCCGCTCGGACTCAAGCTCCACTGGCTCGAAAGCGAAACCAGCATCAAGCTATCCGACCTGCCCGAAGACACGCAAAACCGCCTCAAGGCGGGTATTCCGCAAACAAGTGTCGACGATGCGCAGGACACGATATCCAAATACCGCCACCAGATCGACGAGGAGCAGACCCGCCAGGTGATCGACGCGCAAACGATTCGCGACAACACCAATCAGGGATCGACCTCCGAATCAGATTCCGAGAAAACCGCCGAACAGTCCGCCGAGGCCGAAGCCTCCGATAAGAATTAGAAAGGGAGTGCCGCTTATGAGTCGCCGCAACACCGAGCTGCTCTTGCTCATCGCCTCGGCGTTCCCCGTCATCCTGCTATATGCGATGTACGTGCTCACCGCGGGCGCCGCTATCTCCTTTGAGACGCTCGCCGTGCCGATCGGCCTCTTTGCCGCCTTCGCCGCGGCACATATCGCCGTGCGCATCTTGGCGCCCGGCGCCGACCCCGCCATCCTACCCATCGTATTTATACTTTCGGGCATCGGCATCACGTTCGTGACACGCCTCGCCCCCGCTCTCGCCATCTCACAGCTCATCATCCTGTTTGTCTCGGTGGCCCTGATGGTGGGAACGCTCGCGTTGGTTAAGAACCTCGACGTGGTCATGCGCTACAAGTACACCTTTGGCATCATCGGCATCATTCTGCTGATGCTGCCTATCTTTATCGGCACCACGATCTCGGGCTCCAAGCTGTGGATTCGCATCGCGGGCTTTACCATCCAGCCCGGCGAGTTCGCCAAGGTCTTTATCGTGCTGTTCCTGGCCGGGTACCTGGCCGAGAACCGCGAGCTGCTCTCCATCTCCAACCGCAAGATCCTGGGCTTTAAGATCCCTCGCCTGCGACTGCTGCTGCCGCTGTTTGCCGTGTGGGGTGTGTGCCTGCTCGTCGTCGTCTTCGAACGCGATCTGGGTTCGGCCGTGCTGTTCTACACCATCTTCTTGCTGATGCTCTACGTTGCCACGGGGCGCTTTTCGTATGTCGTTATCGGCCTTGCGCTCTTAGCCGTCGGAGCCGTGGGCGCCTACAAGTTCCTATCGCACGTTCAGGTGCGTTTCCAGGTTTGGGTCGATCCGTTTAAGGACGCCCAGGGTCAGGGCTACCAGATCGTCCAGTCGCTCTTCTCGCTCGCCGACGGCGGTCTGGTCGGTGTTGGCATCGGCAACGGCATGGCCAACAACATCCCTGTCGTCGAGTCCGACTTTATCTTCTCGGCTATCGGCGAGGAGATGGGCCTTTTGGGCGGCGGCGCCGTGCTCATCCTGTTTATGCTCTTTGCCGTGCGTGGCCTCACCACGGCTGCCCGCGCTAAATCCGACCTCGCCGCCTTTAGTGCCACGGGCCTTACGGCAGCCATCAGCTTCCAGGCCTTTTTGATCGTAGGCGGCGTTACCCGCCTGATCCCGCTGACCGGCGTCACCTTGCCCTTTATGAGCCAGGGCGGCTCCTCGCTGCTGGCGAGCTTTATCATCGTCGCGCTCCTGCTGCGCGCCGGTGACGAGGCGACCGGACGCGAGGCCGAGCTTACCGGCACCGGCACCATGGCCGCCATCTCCGACGATCAGGTCGCATCTGCCGCCGCCCCGACGGGCACGCGCTTTGCCACCTCGTCTTCCTACGGCAGCGGCAGCCATTCCGTCGGCTCGCGCATGCGCCGTCGCCTGCTCGACACACCTGAATCCGGTGTACTCGGCCGCGTGGCGCTCGCCAACCGTCTAACCCGCGCGGTGCTCGCCTTTACGGCGCTGTTCGCCATCCTTATCGGCAACCTCACCTATGTCCAGGTCATCAAGGCCAAGGACTATCAGGACATGCCGACCAACAACCACACCATCGCCCGTTCCAAGTACATCCAGCGCGGTTCCATCATCACGTCCGACGGCGTGACGCTGGCCGAGTCGCTGCAACAGGAGGACGGCACCTACGTACGCTCCTACCCCAACGGTAACCTGGCAGCGCACGTGGTTGGCTACGTGAGCCAGCAGTATGGCACCACCGCCATCGAGAGCGTCATGAACGACACGCTCACCGGCTCTAAGGATTACTCCAGCTGGAACAACGCCATCGCGTCGCTCGCGGGCCAGACCCAGCCGGGCAACACCGCCAAGCTCACCATCGACTCGCGCATCCAGACGGCTGCCGAGCAGGCACTCAAGGGCTTTAAGGGCGCTGTAGTGGTCATCGACCCGCGTACCGGCGCGGTGCTCGCATGTGCCAGCTCGCCCACCTACGACAACACCAACATCGATGCCCTGCTGCAGACGGGCGGCGGCGAGGACGGCTCCATGTACAATCGCGCCATGGACGCGCTGTACACGCCGGGCTCAACGTTTAAGGTCGTTACGCTTTCCGCGGCACTCGAGACCGGTACCGCCAGCCTTACCAGCACCTACCAGGCGCCCGGCTCCATGGACATCGGCAACGCACCGGTCACCAACTATGCCAACGAGAGCTACGGCACCATCAGCCTGCAGCAGGCCTTTGCCGTATCCTCCAACGTCGTCTTTGGCCAGGTGGCAAACGAAGTTGGCGCAAACACGCTCGTGCAGTTTGCCAACGCCTTTGGCTACGGCCAAAAGCTCGGCCAGGACCTGACCTCCGCGGCCTCCATCATGGCCGACCCGTCGCTCATGACCGAGTGGGAGACCGCCTGGGCCGGCGCCGGCCAGCCTGTCGGCATGGACCACACGCCCGGCCCGCAGACCACCGTCATGCAAAACGCCGTGATTGCCGCCGCCATCGCTAACAGCGGTGTGGTCATGGACCCGTACTTTGTAGCCCAGGTACTCGCCCCGGACGGAACCGTGGTCAAGACCACGCAGTCCCGCTCGCTGGGTCAGGCCGTCAGCTCCGCCACGGCCGACCAGGTCAAGCAGGCCATGCTTGCCGTCGTCCAATCCGGCACCGGCACCGATGCCCAGATCCCCGGCGTCAAGGTCGCCGGCAAGACCGGCTCGGCCGAGACCGGCGGCACCAACGTCAACTCGATGTTCGTTGGCTTTGCACCTTACGATTCACCCACGGTCGCCATCTCGGTGGCCTTGGAGGATTTCGACAAGCATGACGTCAAGGCCGCCAAGATCGCCGGTATCGTCCTGACCGCGGCGCTTGCCGCACAGGGAGCGTGATGCCCATGATCGAATCGGACACCAGAGGCGCGCCGCGGCCGAAGAGTTAGCGGCAACACGCCTCACGGCCCCAGCGGCCACATCGTAGGTACTACACACATCGTTGAGCGAATAGTTATGTTAGGAGCAGGAATGGAACAGAGGGTCCTCGGGGGAAGATACCTCCTCAAGGATAAGGTGGGAACAGGCGGCATGGCGACCGTCTACCGTGCACAGGACCAGGTCCTCGACCGCACGGTTGCCGTCAAGATCATGCTGCCGCAGTATGCTGGCGACGCAACCTTCGCCGCACGCTTTAAGCAGGAGGCCCAGGCAGCAGCCGGTCTCTCCTCCCCCTATATCGTGGGCGTCTACGATTGGGGCAAGGACGGCGACACCTATTACATCGTCATGGAGTACCTGCGCGGCACCGACCTTAAGAGCGGCATCAAGAGCCACGGCGCCCTCGACCCCAAGAAGGTCGCCCAGATCGGCTCGCAGATCAGCTCCGCGCTTTCGGTCGCCCACAAGCACGAAATCATCCACCGCGACATTAAGCCGCAGAACATCATGGTGCTGCCCGACGGCAACATCAAGGTGATGGACTTTGGCATCGCGCGCGCCAAGAACAGCCACCTCACGCAAGACAACAACGTGCTGGGAACCGCCCACTACGTCAGCCCCGAGCAGACCCGCGGTCAGGACCTCGGCCCCACCTCGGATATCTACTCGCTGGGCGTCGTGATGTATGAATGCGCCACCGGCCGCGTTCCCTTTGACGGTGACGACGCTATCTCTGTCTCTTATACACATCTCCGAGCCCACGAGACTAGGCATGATCTCGT
>URVF01000088.1 GCA_900551185.1 uncultured Collinsella sp.
TCTACACGCGTAAGATCGTCGGCAGCGTCAGATGTGTATAAGAGACAGGGGCGAGCTACTGGGTATTTCGCCCGAGCAAATGGAGGAGCTGCGCTCTGAGGACGGTCAGCGTCGTTTGCACGAGGGAATGAAAAAGTTCGAGGGCGAGGTTCAGGACGCCATCGATAAAATGATGGGCGGCCAGGGTGGCCCGCAGGGTGGGCCCCAGGGTGGCCCGATGCCGCATCCGCCGGTTGATCCCCGACAATTCCCGTTCTTCTCTCAGAACTAGGTCGCTGCGCGCCCGCCAGAGCGGCAATCTGCCTTTCAATCGTCGGACATGACCGCCAGGTCAATGCCCTCCTCTTCCAAGGCACCTTGCTCGCTCTGGCAGGCGCTCGCTTGCGTATACTCAACCTACAATTCGATCTCGGCTGACTTATAGGGCTAGCGTTGTGTTATTCTAGAACAGACGTTCGTGAATGATGCGCGGGGCCTTGTCTTGCGCTGTGCTTGTGGCGAGGGGAGGTTGGCTTGGTTATCTTGGGCATCGACCCCGGTTTGGCTCATACGGGTTGGGGGATTATCGAGGAGCGGCGTGGCGAGGTTCGCTGCCGTGCCTATGGCTGCATCGAGACCAGTGCCGGAAGTCCGCTCGCGGTGCGCCTGTCGCATATCGCCCATGACCTTAAGGATGTCGTTGAGCGTTATCGACCCGACACGGCTGCTGTCGAGAGCATCTACTTTGGCGCCAACGTTCGTTCCGCCATCCCCACGGCGCATGCCCGCGGTGCTGCACTCGTCGCACTTTCGGAATGCGCGCTCGAGATTGGCGAGTACACGCCCATGCAGATCAAACAGGCTGTGGTGGGCACCGGCGCCGCGGACAAGCGGCAGGTCGCCTACATGGTACGCACGCTCACACAGCTCGATCACGACCCGCATCCCGACCATGCCGCCGATGCCCTGGCCTGCGCCATCTGCCACGTAAACCTCAGCCGCACCCGCGCCCTCACCGGTGGCGAGTTCTATCAACAGAGAGGAACCGGATACTGATGATTTCCCAGCTCCACGGAACGCTTGTCGAGGCCACGATGAGCTCTGCTGTCGTCGATGTGTCGGGCGTTGGCTTTGAGCTCGGCATCTCGGGCAGCACTGCGGCCACGTTGCCGACGCCCGGCGGCGAGGTCCGCCTCTACGCGCGTATGCAGGTGCGCGAGGACGCCATGACACTTTTCGGTTTTTCCTCAAAGGATGAGCGCACGATGTTCGACCGGCTCGTGTCCGTTTCGGGCGTTGGCCCGCGCCTGGCGCTTGCCGTGCTTTCCACCTATACCGTGGGGCAGCTGTACTCGCTGGTGATGGCCGAGGACGACAAGGGCATGGCCAAGGTACCCGGTGTGGGCAAAAAGACAGCTCAGCGTCTGATCCTGGAGCTCAAGAGCACCTTTGCCAAGGACAAGGGCTTTGTGCCGGTCGATGTGATTCCCGGCCAGGTTGCGATGCCCGTGCCCGCTGCTGCTCCCTCGGCCATCGATGATGCCCGTGCGGCGCTCCTTTCCATGGGCTTTAGCCCGCAGGAGACCGATGTTGCCCTGAGCGGGTATGATGGGCAAAATATGCGTGTCGAGGATCTGCTCGGCGCGGCGCTTAAGCGACTCGGAATGGATGCGTGATGTGGGAAGCCGATGACTCTCAGGACCTGTGGGCGACGCCCGGCAACTCGCCGGCGGCATCTATGGCGCACGGCGAGCGCATGGTGGGCTCGGAGCTGACGGCCGAGGACCTCGATGTCGACCGCACTTTGCGCCCCCAGCGCCTGGACGACTACTGCGGCCAGGAGCACATCAAGCAGAGCCTGCGTGTGTTGATCGAAGCGGCGCAGAGCCGTGGCGAGACGCTCGACCACGTGATTTTCTCGGGTCCTCCGGGCCTGGGCAAGACCACGCTGGCCACCGTTATCGCCAACGAGCTGGGCGCTCAGATCAAGACCACGAGTGGCCCTGCCATCGCGCGCACGGGCGACCTGGCGGCCATCCTTACTAACTTGCAGCCGGGTGATGTGCTGTTTATCGACGAGATCCACCGCCTCAACCGTTCGGTCGAGGAGGTCCTGTACCCCGCGATGGAGGACTTTGCCCTCGATATCGTGATTGGCAAGGGTCCGGCGGCGCGCTCGATTCGCCTGGATATTCCCAAGTTTACGCTGGTAGCGGCAACGACCCGCTCAGGCATGTTGACCGGCCCGTTGCGCGACCGCTTTGGCATTTCGTATCGCCTGGATTACTACACGGTCGAGGAGCTCGCGCAGATTGTGACGCGCTCGGCGACTATCCTGGGCGTGACGATCGACCATCCCAGTGCACTCGAGATCGGCTCGCGTTCGCGCGGCACGCCACGTCTTGCCAACCGCTTGCTCAAGCGCGTGCGCGACTATGCGCAGGTGCGCGGCAACGGCCCCATCGAGCTCGATATCTGTCGCCAGGCGCTCGAGTTCTTCGAGATCGACGAGCTCGGTCTGGACTGGATGGATATTCGTATCTTGGAGACGCTTGCCAAGACGTTCTCCGGTCGTGCCGTGGGACTTACGACCCTTGCCAGCGCGGTGGGCGAGGATCCGGGCACGCTCGAGGATGTCTATGAGCCCTATTTGCTGCAGTGCGGGTTGATGATTCGTACGCCGCAGGGCCGTCAGGCAACCCTTCGCACCTTTGAGCACCTGGGGATTGAACCTACCGTTTAGGGCGCTTTGTTTTGGCGGGCTGTTGGGCTATCGCTGGGCATCGGGTAAACATATCGCCGTTCATCGGTTATGGGTGTTTTACTGTTGCGCGCCCGTGCTATGCTGAATTGGTCTTTTTCTCATTCGGTAACGAAAGGACCGCCCATGCCTACTGACATCGAAATCGCACGTTCTGTCACGCCGCTGCCTATTACCGAGGTGGCCAAGAACGCCGGCGTCGACGTTAAGCATCTGATTCCGTACGGCTTCGACAAGGCTAAGGTCGACTATTCCCTGCTCAACGAGCCGACTGATCACCAGGCCAAGCTCGTTCTCGTGACCGCTATCAACCCAACGCCTGCGGGCGAGGGCAAGACCACCACGACCATCGGTCTGGCCGATGGCCTGCGTCGTCGCGGCGTCAAGAGTGCCGTGGCCCTGCGCGAGCCTTCGCTCGGCCCCGTCTTTGGCGTTAAGGGCGGTGCCGCCGGCGGCGGCTGGGCTCAGGTCATCCCCATGGAGGATATCAACCTGCACTTTACCGGTGACTTCCATGCTATCGGTGCTGCCAACAACCTGCTGGCCGCCATGCTTGATAACCACATCCAGCAGGGCAATCAGCTCGGTATTGACGTTAAGCGCATCACTTGGAAGCGCGTCGTCGATATGAACGACCGTCAGCTGCGCCACGTCATCGACGGCATTGGCGGTAAGACCCAGGGCGTGCCGCGCGAGGACGGCTTTGATATCACCGTCGCCTCCGAGGTCATGGCAATCCTGTGCCTGTCTACGAGCATCAACGACCTCAAGGAACGCTTGGGCGAGATCGTCGTCGGCTACAGCTATGCCGGCGAGCCCGTCCGTGCCCGCGACCTCAAGGCCCAGGGTGCCATGGCCGCGCTGCTTAAGGACGCGCTCAAGCCCAACCTGGTGCAAACGCTCGAGGGCACGCCCGCGTTTGTCCACGGCGGTCCCTTCGCCAACATTGCCCACGGCTGCAACTCTATCATGGCCACGCGTATGGCGATGCGCTTTGGCGATGTCGCCATTACCGAGGCCGGCTTTGGCGCCGATCTGGGTGCCGAGAAGTTCCTCGACATCAAGTGCCGCATGACGGGCGTTCGCCCCAGCGCCGTCGTGGTCGTCGCGACCGCTCGTGCGTTGAAGTACAACGGTGGCGTCGCCAAGGCCGACCTCAACGAGGAGAACCTCGAGGCACTCAAGGCTGGCATGCCCAACCTGCTGCGTCACGTCGACAACATCCAGAACGTATATGGTCTGCCCTGCGTGGTCGCCATCAACCGCTTCCCGACGGACACCGAGGCCGAGCTTGCTCTCATCGAGTCCGAGTGCCAGAAGCTCGGCGTCAACGTTAAGCTTTCCGAGGTCTGGGCCAAGGGCGGCGAGGGCGCGCTCGACCTGGCCGATGAGGTCATGCGTCTGATTGAGCAGCCGAGCGAGCTCAAGTTTGCCTATGAGGACGGCGCTGATGTCGCTGATGCCCTCGAGGCCGTTGCCACCAAGGTCTACCGCGCCGACGGCGTTGACTTTACGCCGGCCGCCAAGCGCCAGCTCGCCGAGCTGCGCGAGAATGGCTTTGGCAACCTGCCGGTGTGCGTCGCTAAGACGCAGTACAGCTTTAGCGACAACGCTAAGGCCCTGGGCGCTCCCGAGAACTTCCGCATCACCGTGCGTGAGCTCAAGGTTTCCGCCGGTGCCCACTTTGTGGTCGCACTGACTGGCAGCGTTCTGACCATGCCGGGCCTGCCCAAGGTGCCCGCGGCCGAAAACATCGACGTCGACAACGACGGCAACATCACCGGCCTGTTCTAAGTCTGCTGTCCATAGCTGCTAGCCCGCCCCGCCGTGCCCACAAGGCCCGGCGGGGCTTTTGTTTTCTAGCCGCGCTGGAGGCCGAAGAGTTTAGCGTTGCGCTCGGCGACCATCATGTTGATGTCGGCGATTTCCATCTCGCCGTCAATGTAGGGCTGGTAGGTGCCGTATGGGTCGCCAGCCCCCAGGCTGCAACTGCCGCAGTTGTCGCAGCTGCCGTTGCCGCAGCCGGCGAGTGCAAGCTTGATGATTTCCTCGCGCTCAGCACGCGTCGTGTCTTTGATGAGCTTGCTTTTTGCCATAACGTTTCTCGATTCGCTTGTTGCCACCTGTCGCGCATGTCTTGTAGATACCGACGGACTCTGCCCATCATAGGCTTTTGCGCGGGTAGAATGCATGGATAACTTGAGGCTCACGCGCGACGGAAAGGAATCGTTGCATGGATCAGGACAAGACAACCGTGATGGGCGGCTACGGTTCCGCGCAGGCTGGCGATAGCGCCGATGCGACCCGCGTTGTTTCCAACCCCGGTTATACCGACCCCGCCGCGACGCAGCCTTCTGCCGAACCCACCCGGGTTATGGGCTATGGCGACACGGCGCAGGATTCTTACGCTGCATCTTCGCAAGGCCCCTATAGCAACGCAGCTCCTGATCCGTTTGATTACGCGCCGCAGGATTCTTATGCTGCCTCGACGCCGAATCCCTATGATGACCTGCCGCAAAATCCCATTCCGCAGCCTCAGCAGACGACGTATATGCCTCGCACGGCGCAGCCTCGCTACGAGTCGCGCGAGCCGTATCGCGAGTACTCCAAGTCGATTCCGCAATATGGCGAGGACGAGGAGAAGAAGCCGTCGCGTTCGTCGAGCGTGATCAAGAAGATCCTCATCGTGCTGGCGATTTTCTTTGCGCTGTCGGTTGTGTTTGCCATCGTGTCGGGCATGCTCAACAAGCGAGGGAGTTCAACGGCCGATACCGCTGCCGAGCAAACCGAGTCCGCCTCGTCTAGTACCGTCGATCTGAGCGATATCCCGGGGCAGTACTGGTCCAACGCCAAGAAGCTTCTCAAGTCGCGCGGAGCCGACCTTTCGAACGCCGTGGTCCTGACTGATGATGGCTCAACGCCCGTCGTCGATGCCAACTGGGTCGTTACTTCTGCCTACTACAACGACAACGGCAACCTCGAGATTCAGCTCACGCGCAAGGACGGCTCGTCGGGCAACACGTCCGGCGACCAGGGCGGCGCGGACAGCTCGAGTTCCAATACGCTGGAGGACTTGAGCAACAAGGCACAGGAGTTGGGAGACAAGGCGCAAGAGCTGGGCGACACGGCACAAAACCTGGGCGATACCGCGCAGAACTTGGGCGACATGGCGACGGATGCCTGGAACGCCCTGCAAAACGGCATCTCGGGCGCGCAGGGAAACTAGCTGTTAAGCAGGCTACAGCTGCTCGGCCGGACGGTCGGGCGAGCTAAAGCCCGAGTCAAACGTAACGACGCATGAGGCATCGGGCCGGCGCTCGTGCACGATGCACGTGACGAGCTCCAGCAGCTCCTCGTCGGATATGTCAAAGCCGTCGGGACGCACCAGGTCAAACGAAACGAACCCGTCGTGCTCGTGCAGGTCGTGGATGGAGAGCGCGGGATCGATCTGCATGACGCCGCGCTTGACCCAGCCGCGCAGGTCGTCGCCGGTTGTCGCGATGGGGTCGCAGTGCAGCGTGATGCCGATGCCCATCTGGCGTTTGATATCATGCTCGATGGTGTCCAGGATCTCGTGATGCTCAAACGCGTCGCCCTCGCCGGGCATCTCCACGTGGGCGCTGGCAAACTGACGACCGGGGCCGTAGTCGTGCACCATGAGGTCGTGTGTGCCCAAGACCTGCGGATAGGACATGATCTTGTCGCGGATTGCCTGGACGCTGTCTCTTATACACATCTCCGAGCCCACGAGACTA
>URVF01000089.1 GCA_900551185.1 uncultured Collinsella sp.
CGCGTAAGATCGTCGGCAGCGTCAGATGTGTATAAGAGACAGGCGCCTAAGCCGCGCGACCCCTACATCCGTGCCGAGAACGAGGACGACGACGGCTACGATCCCTACAGCGATCGCCGCCCCGAGCGCGAGCCGATGTTCGAAGCCGATCCGTGGCGCTGAGTGCCACCCAAAAGGCCACCAATAAGTTGCGGTGAAATAGGGATTGTTTTGCGGTTTGACCAGCAAAAACAGTCCCTATTTCACCGCAACTGCGTTAGGGATTTTTCTACAGGGGGAGGGTAGTCAAAAAAGCCCCGTCCCAAATCGACTGTCCAGGGAGTCGCATTCGGGCTTGGTTGTCCTCTCAGCCACTCGGCATCCTTCGAGCAGTAATAGTGAAAAAACTTGCTTAAGTGTTAATCAAGTCAGACATAATCTTGCTCTCTAATTAATCAAGAATCGCTATAATTTTGATTAGCTAGAGAGCAAGATTGGAGAATCATGGCATTCAACGACTTGATCGCCCAGAAAATAAAGGACTTTGAACAGCAGGGGGTTCCGCAGGTCTTTGAGCGAGACCTTGATCTAGGAAACCCACAGGAGCCAAAGCGCGACAACATCGTAAATGTGATTGTGGGGGCCCGCCGTTGTGGAAAGACGTATCGCCTGTATCAGGAGATGCGGCGGCTTCAGAGCCGGGGCGTCGAGCTTGACCGGATGCTTTACTTCAATTTTGAGGATGAGCGCTTGCGCCCGTATGAGCCATCGCTGCTGGCGGACGTGCTCGACACGTTCTATGCGCTGTATCCTGTTGCTCGAACCGAGGGCGCTTACATTTTCTTTGACGAGATCCAGGAAATTCCCGAATGGGGTGCGTTTCTGCGGCGTGTAGTCGATACGGAGAAAGCGACCGTCTATGTGACGGGATCTTCTTCTAAGATGCTGTCCTCAGAACTTAAGAGCGAGTTCAGGGGTCGTTCTCTTGTGCGAGAGCTTTTTCCGTTGAGTTTTTCGGAATACGTTCGATATAAGACGGGGAGCGTTCTCGAGCCAGATGCGACCTTTTCCCCGAGCGATGCAGCGCTGCTTCGACATCATCTGATCGGGTATCTTGAACGAGGGGGATTCATTGCGACACTTGAGCAGACGCCTGCAGACGCGATTCAGCTGCTACAGGAATATGCTTCGCGAACGGTCGCCATGGACGTCGTTGAACGTTACGACGTCAAGAACCCTCGCCTGGCATCGCTGTTCTTGACGCGGTGTATGGCATCTTCGGGACGAGAGCTGTCAGTGAACAAAGTGTACAACGAGTTCAAGAGCAGACAGATACCCGTCAGTCGTAATTCGCTTAGCGATTTACTTGAGTATTATGAGGACGCCTACCTGTTATTTTCTGTGCCGGAGTTCACGCGTTCACTGGCAAATAACATGCGGTCTGCGTCTAAGGTCTACGCTGTCGACCCTGCGATGTTTGGAGCATTCTCTCCCGCATCAGCATTGGACCAGGGCCAGAGGCTCGAGACCGCAGTGTTCAATGCGCTAAGAAGAAAGACTCCCGCGGTGAGGACCGGCTCGGTCTGCCGCCTGCTGATCAAAGAGAAGAGCAAAAGCCATGAGGTGGACTTTGTGGCTGGGGACGCGCTTCTCATGCGGGCTTATAGCCTGATTCAGGTGAGTGCGGATATGGCACGTGAGAAAACGCGCGAGCGCGAAATTGCCGCGCTTGATGCCTCGATGGCCCAGTTCGATCTTGGCGAGTCGGCAATCGTTACCATGGATGAACAGACCGATATTCCATGCGAGCACGGTGTGGTACACGTTATGCCCGCATGGAAGTGGCTCCTTGCCTAATCATCTATGGACCTGTGGGGTCAGGACCTCCTGGCTCCTTCATCACAGTTGGGGAGCACCTTGCTGCGCCAGGCTAGTCCTGGGCTTTGATGCTCGGCAGCAGGATCTGCGCGAGGTAGTCGGTCTCGAGTTTGGTCGCGGCGTCTGCGTTGCCGTTTTTGCCAACCAGGTCGTTCTTGATCTGACTATAGGTGTAGCGGTTGCCGGTCGTCAGCTCGACAAGCTCAATGGCCGTGTCCATGGGGTAGGTCGACACGGGATTCTGGGTGCGCCCGTTGATAGTCTGGGGCACCACGTACGGATAGACGGGGCCGCTGGCATAGACGGTGTAGCCGTTGCCCAGGCTGACCGTGCCCAAAACCGTATCGCCGTCATCGGGTGTAAAGGTTTCGCCATCGCGCACGGCGACGAGCGTCACGAGCGGCGTATTGGCGTCGTCGCCCAGATAGATGCATAGCGTGCTGTCGTTTTGCCAAGTTGCGACCTTGCCGTACCACTCGACGGGAATATCGAGCTGGTAGAGGTCGGTTGCCTTGTGGCGAGCGTCAGCATCACGGGATGCCTGTGCCTTTTGCGCGCTCACGGCATTGACGGCGGCGTCGCGCCGCGCGGTTGCTGCCTGCTGGAGCACTTTGGCAGCCGCGGCGGAGCTCGCACCGCCCTCTTCGGCATACTTGGCGGCGGCATCGATCTGGTCGTCAGTCACCGTGTCGGCCGAAGGCACCTTGAGCTTAAAGGTGGCCTGGGCACTTAGATCCTGTCCATCGCTCTTAACGGTGACCTGCGTCTTGGTGGTCGGGACGGTGTAGATGGTGCCGTCGGCCGCGATGGGGGAGGCGGCGATGGAGAACGTGTAATCGCCGGGCAGCAGCTTAATGCCGCGACCGTGCTCGTCAACGTAGAGCGTTTCGCTCACGGAAGAACCGTCAGAATCCTGGCCACTCACCTGCACGGGGATCTTTGAGCCAGTGGAACAGTCGAGGCCCGTGGCATGCACGCCAATCTGCACTGACATCATCGTGTGGGCATTGGCGGCGACAGTGGCAGCCTGCTCTTGCTGATATCCGTTCCAGGCAGCATAGCCTGCGCCGCCGGCGACGAGCGCGACGGCCACAACGCCGGCAACCATCAGGTTGCGGCGCTTGGGCGACATCTTGCGATGACGAACCTCGGCCTCGCGTGCCGAAGGAACGGACGGTAGGGGAATATCGCCCATGGCGATGGTCTCGTCCACGGCAGGAGCGGAGCCCAGGCCGGGAAGCTCGCGGGTCAGCGAATCTTCGGCCGGCAAGCTGCCGAGCAAGATGGTTTCCTCGCTCGTGTCGGATTCGGGCTGGTCGTCGGCCTCGCATTCGGATTCCTCGTGCCCCGCCTCGTCTTCGGTGGGCGCGGCGCCATCGTCTTTTGCATCCTGATCATCGGGCTGCGCCTCGATTTCCGGCTCATCCCGCACATCAACGCTCGAATCGTCAAACGCAATCTCGGTCAGCGCGATCTGGTCTAGGCTCTCCAGGGCCTCGGCACACGCTTCTGCATCTTGGGCCGCATCCTCTTGGCCCATCGTCTCATCTTTCATATATCCCCCAAGCTCAATATCGGGACAACACTGTACCCAAAAATGGAGCCATATAAAGCGCGTGCGAAATATAAGATCCGATTTAACTCGAGCGCATCGTTCGGCCGCATCCTCGCGGCAGCAAAAGGCCCCCGGAAAGCGGACGAATCGCTTTCCGGGGGCATGCAATACGTTGCATTGCGCGGAGTCGGCCAGGCGGCTTCACGTTCAAGCGGCGTTTGCACCGGGTATGTTACTCGGCGTGCGCGTAATCAACCTTGGCGCGGCGAGCAGTAGCCTTCTCCCAATCGCTGGTGCCCTCAAAGACATCCTGCTTGTAGGGGTTGCGGCCGAGCTTCTTGGCGCGGTAGGCGACATAGACGATCGCGGCGACGTTGGCGATCAGCGCGGCAATCGAGACCGCGGTGGCGGCGCCGGGGTCGAGCGTGGAGTGGGTCACAAAGATGGACTCCTCCTGGAAGTACGGGAACACCTGGGCAAACATGCACCAAATAGCAAGCGTAAAGGCGCGGTTCTGGATCCAGCCGCCCTTGTTCCAGATAAAGGCGGCGACGGTGGGCGCCAGCAGCAGCGCAAAGCCGCAGAACCAGGAGTGGGTGGGCAGGCAGTTGTAGGTGTAGCAGAAGTTCCAGATATCGTAGGCGATGATGTAGACCCAAGTCATGTCGGGCCACAACATGTCGGTTTGATCCTCGGAGGCGTAGACGCTCCACCAGCCGGTCATGCAGAAGATGTTGATGAGACCGGCGATGCCGTTGAACACGTTGTTCCAGCCGGCAAGCTGCGTGGCACCCTCGGAGGTGACCCAGGTGGACTGGCCCAGGACAAAGAAATGATAGGCGCTCTCGAAGTCGGACACGACGGCGATCATGATGTTGATGGCGACGATCACAAACGGCCATGCGCGGAACCAATGCGCCTTGCCAATCTTGCCCCACTGGTACTTAATGGCAATGAAGCCCCAGCAACCGGCCAGCGCCGCGTACACCTTGGCGTAGTGGAACCAGCTGTTCTGGTACACATGGGTGGGGTTGGTGAGCGCCCACTCGGCGCCCTGCGAAACGCCCACGGCGATGGCGACGCAGTAGATGGTCATGGCCAGCGGAGCCACGCCAAAGATGATTGCCGCGCCCAGCTTGGTGCGGCGGCCGACTTCGTTGAGCACGATCAGGCCAATAAAGACCATGGCCCAGCCGGCCCAGTGGATAAGGGTATCGCTACCCCAAACATCGAACAGCATGCTGCTCTCCTTTCACACGCCCGCGGCCCCTCTTCTGATCGCGGGCAGTTTGGCCAAATGTCGTCAGTTCTGGGGCTTGCGCTCCGGATACTTGGCGGTATAGCCCTCGATGTGGAGTGTCGAGGCGATGATTTCCTTGACCGTTTCGTCGGGCACATCGGGGTGCGTGCGGATATACATCAAAAGACCCATGATGAGGGTGTAGAACGTCTCGTAGACATGGTCGATGCGTAGCTCATGATGGGCGACAAAATCCACTACGGTGGTGTCGCAGATATACTGCGCCACGCGCTGGACCACGTTGTGCAAAAAGCCGCCGTAGAGCGCGCCGCTGCTCGAGGTAAGCGTGCTCGGCAGCTCGTGGCCGCTGGCGACCAGGCGCTTAAAGAGCGGGGCGACGGTGTCGAGCGCGCCCTCGATATCACCGACGGTGCGGTCGGCGTTCCACCGCTCGAGTTCGGAGATAAAGCCGTCGATCGCCTCGTCCATAACAGCGGTGACGGCGGCGTCCATGTCGGCGAAGTAATGGTAGAACAATGAACGCGTGCAGCCGGCTCGCTTGGTCACGGCCGATACCGATAGGTGGGACACGCCCAGCTCGGAGCTTACGGTGCGCACGGCATCGAGGATCTCGCGACGGCGTTCGTCGCCCGTCAGGCGCTTTGTCGCGCTATCGGATGCGGGGACGGCATCGACCACAGAGGTATCTGCTGTGTTGTTGCCCATGTTTTTGCCGCCTTTCATCCTCTTTTGCCTGACCGTTCGCCTAACAGTCTTGAATATTGTTGACGGTTCGTCAATACTATTTTTGACACAATGTCAACAATGGCGGGTGAACGGCATGGGGGCATGCCCGGCCTGCAAAAAAGAGGGGTGCCGCGGTCTCGCCGAGCTGTGGCAAGAGAAGGGACAACCATGATTCTCAACGGACCGGGAATTAGCTACACCGAGCCCGATATCGGTTCGGAGTTCGTGCCGCCGCTGCCGGAGCATCCGCGCGAGGCAATCGTCAAACTGTGCGAGCACTGCACCAACCGTCTGCTGCATCGCGACGAGCTGCTGGGCTACGAGTACTGGTCGTTTGCCGAGGCCGCAACCGACGAGCAGGCCGAAGTGCTCTGCAAGATGAAGATGCGTCGTCCCTATACGCTGACCGAGATGGTCAAGCTCACCAGGATGCCCGAGGCCGATATCGAGAAGATGCTCGACGACATGAGCTACACGGGTCTGCTCGAGTACAACTGGGAAAACCCCGAGCGCGCCAAGCAATGGGTGTTGCCCATGCTGGTGCCGGGTTCTGCCGAGTTCCTCAACATGCGCGTGAGCCAGCTCGAGGAACACCCGGTCTACGCCAAGTTTTTTGAGCAGGCATCCAAAGGCCCGCTGTCTAAGGCCACGCCGATGGTGCCGCCCGGTGGTGCCGGCATCGGCATGCATGTCATTCCGGTCGAGAAGGCCATCGATGCCGCGAGCACGTCGGTGCCGATCGAGCATATCGAGCATTGGCTCGACAAATACGATGGCAAATATGCCGCTAGCACCTGCAGCTGCCGCGCGAGCCGTCGCGTGATGGGAGAGGGTTGCGCCGACGACCCGGCCGATTGGTGCATCGCCGTGGGCGATATGGCCGACTACGTGGTCGAGACCGACCGTGGCCATTACGTGACGCGCGACGAGGTCTACGACATCCTGCGCCAGGCCGAGGACAACGGCTTTGTGCACCAGATCACCAACATCGACGGCGAGAACAAGATCTTCGCTATCTGCAACTGCTGTCTCTTATACACATCTCCGAGCCCACGAGACTAGGCATGATCTC
>URVF01000090.1 GCA_900551185.1 uncultured Collinsella sp.
TCTACACGCGTAAGATCGTCGGCAGCGTCAGATGTGTATAAGAGACAGTATCTACGCTGGATGTGGAGGGTATCGCTGCGCTGCCGGGCGTGCAGCCCAAGCGCGCGGGCGTGATTCTGGCCGGCGCCGTGGTGATTCGCGAGCTCATGCGCGCCGGTGGCTACGATGCGCTCACCGTAAGCGAGAACAGCCTACTCGCCGGTATGGCCGCCACCATCAACGAGGTTCTCGACGGCGCGACTCCCACCATCGCCTGGACCCCCACTCTCAGCACCCTCTAAATAAGTTGCGGTGAAATACGGACTAAAATCGCCCTTTCGGGCACCAAACAGTCCCTATTCCACCGCAACTCAACAGCCGGCACCGGGGGACGTTCCTTTTCTGCCGGCACCTGGGGACAGTCCTTGCGGGGCGTCCCCACAGCGCCTATGCCAGCTTGTCGATCTGCCCAATCTCCCAAAGCGGAATATTGATGAGCATGCCCTCGTCTCTATATGCCGCCAGGGAGCTCCTCACGCAACGCTCGAGCTTGAATTTTTCGCAGGCTATTTTCAGACTCTTCGCTTTAAGGTTCTCTGCCGCCTTGACCTCAAGCGGAAGCACGGTTCCCGCATGGTCGATGGCAAAGTCGGTTTCGGCATTGCCAGAGGTAGAGGACCAATACGCGGGAGTTTTGTCCTGGAGCAAAAGCTCCTGCGCGACGTATTGTTCGGTCAGCGAACCTTTGAACTCGGTAAAAACAGCGGATCCGTTAAGAACGATGGCCGGAGAGAGACCGGAGAGCGCTCCGAGGATGCCGGTGTCGATGCAGAACAGTTTGAAGCCCGAGAGGTCTTCGTAGCTCGAGAGCGGCGCCTTTAGAGCGGAAACACGTGGCACCTTATGAACGATTCCGTAGTCCGTGAGCCACTGGAGGCTTTCCTCGAAATCGCGTGCGCGCGCTCCGGGGCGAAGGGCGCCATAGACAAACTTCTTGTTCTCCTTTGCAAGCTGGCCGGGAAGGGATTTCCAAACCAACCTCATGCGCTCGACGATGCGGGCGGGTGCATGTTTGCCAAAATCGGATTCGTAAGCCTCGATGATTTGCTGCTGAAGCCTTCGGGCTTCGACGAAGTCGCGTGTCTCGGCGAAAGCGGAGACAACTTCGGGCATACCGCCGACAACAAGGTATTCCTTGAGCAAGCGCTCGAGCTTTTCGGTAACGTTTGCCAGAAGGTTCATGTCTGCGGCAAGGATGGCGTCGGCGAGCGGGTTGCCGTCGACGGCACGAACGAACTCAGCAAACCCCATGGGACGCATGGTGAGCTGGTCGATTTTGCCGACGGGAAATGACTCGTTTTCGCGTCGGAGCGCGAGGCCCATATAGGAACCGGCTGCTACGATGTGGTATTCGGGTGCAAGCTCGTTGAAGTACTTGAGCGAGGTAATCCCGCGTGGCGCCTCTTGGATCTCGTCGAAGATGATGAGCGTGTCTGCCGGCGTTACGGTTTGGCCACGTAGGAGTTCTATCTGGGAGATGATGCGCTTGGGTTCGAGGTCCCCATCGAACAGCGAGCGTGTGCTCGGCTCGAGCATAAAGTCAAAACGAATGACGTTTCGATACTGCTGGCTTGCGAATTCGTTAAGAAGCCAAGTCTTTCCTGTCTGGCGGGCTCCCCTAAGCAAGAGAGGTTTGCGATTCGCCCTTGATTTCCAAGCGATAAGTTCACTCATAAGCTGTCGCCGCATATTGCCTCCCAACCCTCTCGGCTAGTATAAGGCCATTTGGTCGTTTCCATCGGAAAATGTGCGAGACAACCACGTTTTTCCATCGGAAAATGTGCGAGACAGCCACGTTTTTCCATCGGAAAATGTGTAAATACCAACCTAAGTTGCGGTGGAATAGTTCCTAAATGGGCTGATAAACTGCCAAAACAGGAACTATTCCACCGCAACTTAGAGCCCCGCCGGCGTGTAAAAGAAACGAGTCCGCATCCCTTGGGGACACGGGCTCGAAAGCTCCATATGGTAGGGGCGGTGGGACTCGAACCCACAATCCTTGCGGCGAGAGATTTTAAGTCTCCTGCGTATGCCAATTCCGCCACGCCCCCGTGAGACTAGAAGTCTAGCACAAGCCGTCCGTTACGCGTTGACGGCCATCGAGTGTTGGCCCGACTTCTCCAGGAACTCTTGGAACTTTGCCTCGTCGCCCTTGTTTTGATACTGCAGGGCCAGCAGGTACTCCAGTCGGCAGCGCTTGACCGGGTCGTCGCCGACATCCTCGAGCATGCGCTCCAGCTCGGGAATGTCGTTGTGGCGCTTGAGGATCATCGTGTCGTACATCAGCTGGCATTCGTGTGCGACTGCCTCGGCCTGACCGCCCTCAAAGCCCTTGATCTCGTGCAGCAACTCCTTGGCCTTTTTGCGGTCCTCCTGGCCAACGTAGTAGTTAAAAGCTTTGATCACCAGGTCGACGCGCTGCATCTTGGGCAGGTTGAGTCCCAGTAGCAGGTCGAACATCTCGTCGGCGCGCTTATGGTCCTCGCGCAGCAGATAGGAGTTCAGGCGCAGGTAGTCGCGGTTGTAGCGCGGGTACAGCATGCTGGTGAGTTTGCCGTCGAGCAAACGATCGAACTCGTCCCACTGCTTGGCGGCCATCAATTGCTGCAGGCGTTTAAACGTGGTGCGTTTTTTGACGCTAAAGAACACCGACACGGCGATGCAGATGATAACGACGGCGGTCCAGAGTGTGCGGGAATCGGGCATATTAGGGTCCTTAGTCGCTCATAAAGCGAGCGGTATGACAACACGTACTAGATGTATTATACGCAGCGCGCAAGCAAACTGGCATAAAAGCTCATCGAGGCCGAGTGCCATCGCTCGCTGCGGTACACTTACCTAAAGTAAACCATGAAGGGAGACATTACCTATGAAGAAGATCGTTTTGGCTTGCGGTGCTGGCGCTGCTACTTCCACGCTCGTTGCCCAGAAGGTCGCTACTCTGCTCGACGCCAACGGTTATGCCGACAAGTACGAGATCGTGCAGTGCGCCATCTCCGAGGCCAAGGATTACTGCGACGAGGGCGCTGACCTGCTGATCGCCACCACCGTTGCCCCCGAGGGCCTCACCTGCCCGTACGTGAGTGGCGTGCCCTTCATGACCGGCATGAACCGCGTTGCCGCCGAGAAGGCCGTTCTCGACGTCATGGCTCAGTAGGCGCTGACTGCATGAGTGAGCAGAACGCCAACCCGGTAGAGCTCTTTGGTATGCGCGTTGCCCATGTGGGCATTAACGCCACCGACCCGGCAGACGCCCTGGAGATCGCGGAGCTGTTCTCGACGATGATGGGCCTGCCCGTCATCGAGACCCCGGTTTCGTACTTCAACGATTCGCTGGTCGAGATCATGAAGCAGAACGGTCGTGGCACCAAGGGCCACATCGGCTTTGCCGTTAACGACATCGATGCAGCTGAGAAGTGGTTTGCCGAGCGCGGGCTCGAGGTCAACGAAGAGTCGCGCGCGCTGCTGCCCGACGGTGGTACCAAGCTCGTGTACTTTAAGCGCGAGTTCGCCGGTTTCGCCGTGCACCTGTGCCGCGAGTAGCGCACAAGCTGCCATAGCTGGCAAAAAGGGATAGGGCCGCGTGGCCCTATCCCTTTATTTATGCCGAGGGGCTTCCTGCCGCGGCAGGCGAATCGTAAAGCGGCTGCCGACCCCTTCGACCGAGGTCACACCGATGACGCCGCCGTGGCTGTCGACGATCCACTTGGCGATCGCAAGCCCCAGACCCGAACCCTGTGCGCCGGCATCGCGCGCGTTGTCGGCACGGTAGAACCGCTCGAACGCGTGAGCTGCGGATTCCTGGTTCATGCCGATGCCCTCGTCCTCAACACTTATGTCGATCGTGCCCGCGCCCGCATCCGGCGTTATGCCAAATGTGACGGTCGTTCCCGCATCCGAGTACTTGGCGGCGTTTTGCACGATCACGCGCAGAGCCTGCTTCACGAGCGCCACGTCGACGGGCGCGTCGCAGCGCGGGTCGCTGGCAAGCGCAGCGTCAGAAGCCAGCCGATACGTGTGCTCGGTATCGATCATCTGCGATTCTTCGCATACCTCGCTGACCAGTGCAGCCAAGTTGGTATGCGCGCGCCGCAGGACCGTGCGCCCGGCATCGCCGCGCGCCAAAAACAGCAGCTGCTCCACAAGCTCTTGCATGTGCTCGCTTTCGGCTTTAAGGGACGCGATGGACTCCGCCAGCACGTCCGGGTCGTCCTTACCCCAGCGGTCGAGCATGTTCACGTAGCCCTGAATCACCGCGATGGGCGTGCGCAGCTCGTGGCTCGCGTCGTTGACAAAGCGCATCTGCTGCAGCTTGGCCTCTTGCATCTGGCGCAGCAGGCGGTTGAGTGCGACCTCGATGCTTGCCAGGTCGGCGTCGCCGGTGGTGACGCTCGGCGAGTCGACGCTTGCGCGCTCGATGGCCTGCTCCAGTGTTTCCATTTTGCCGCCGGCGAGTTGCATGCGGCCGAGTTCGTCCACGCGCAGGGCCAGATCGTTGAGCGGCGCCATGGTGCGGCGCACGCGGCGGGCGCCGCCGAGCATATCGAGCATGCTGATGACCTGCCAACCTACAACAACGATATAGAGGGGCCAAAGTGCGATGAGGTCCTGCGCGAGGGGGAAGGTCTTGGTGGTACGCGCAAGCTCGACGGTATAGGTGAGCGTTGTCAGGTCCCAGCCGCGCGCGGGCTTCAGCGACATGCCGCGAACGGTGGCGCCGGGGATCCATCCTGCGGTAAACGCGCTGTCGGGCAGTGTCTGGTTGTATCCATAGACGAGGATCGCCGCCGCAATCACCACCAGCAACAGATCGAGCCAGACGTAGCTCATCAGGCGGCGCCACATATAGCTCCAGTTGATGGCGCGGGCGATGGAGGTGACGCGCTTGGCCTCGGCGTTACGTGCGGCAGACATAGCCCACCCCGCGCACGGTCTGGATGATGCGGGCACCGCCGGCGTCCTCGATCTTGGCGCGCAAATGTGCGATGTGTACGTCGACGTTGTTGGTGTCGCCCACGTATTCGTAGCCCAGCGCCTCGTGCGCAATGCGCTCGCGCGTGAGCACGGTGCCGGCATGTGCCATAAGCAGGGCGAGGACGTCGAACTCGCGGGCGGTCAGCACGATGGGCGAGCCGCCGACCGTGACTTCGCGGCGGTCGGGATCGAGCGCGACCGAACCCACGGTGAGCGCGGCGGGGGAGGGCGCGGCTGAGGTCTTGGCCGAGTCTCCAGCCGGGGGTATCGCAGCGGCACCCGTAGCGCCCTCCCCGGCCCCAACGCCGCCAACGCCCGAAGCCGCCCGCACGGCCTCCGAGCGCTTCAGCGCAACGCGGATCCGTGCGAACAACTCCTCAATCGCAAACGGCTTGGTCAGGTAATCGTCGGCGCCGGCATCGAGCCCGGCCACCTTGTCCATCACGGTATCTCGCGCGGTGACCATAATCACCGGCACATCCTTGTGCTTGCGGACACGCCGCAGGACCTCCATGCCGTTGAGCTGTGGCAACAGCACATCGAGCAGAATCAGATCGTAGTCGCGCTCCAGCGCCAGGTCCACGGCGGTGCGGCCGTCAGCGGCGTGCTCCACCTGGTAGCCCTCGTGCTCCAGCTCGAGCGTCACAAAGCGGGCGATTTTCTCCTCGTCCTCTACGATCAGGATCCGTGCCATGTGTGCCCCCGTCTGCGATTACTTGTCGTCGTTCAGATTTTGCTTGATGTCGTCCGCGGCGTCGGCGGCGTGATTCATAAGGTTGTTGATGCTGCCGGGCACGTCGCCGTCGCTGTCGATGCGGTAACGCATGCCAAAGAACAGGCCAATCAGCATCAGCCAAATCGTAGCGCCCCAGGCAAACAGGGCGATGATGGGGATCAGGATGGGGATGTTGAGGATGATCGCATCGCGCCGCGTGGCGATAAACTTGGTGTCCAGACTCAGGCGGAAGAGCTTTTTGAGGTACTCCCACACGCCGTCCATCTTCTTGGAGAAGTCGGTCTTTTCGCTCGACTTCTCGTAGGCGGCCTGCGCGGCGACCATCTCGGCCGAGGGTTCATCGACCGGCTCGGACTCGGTGGCGGCATGCGCCGACGTGGTCTGCGTCTTGCCCTGCGACTCGAGCCAAATGATGGCATCCAAAACGTTGCCGTCGGCAGCGTCGAGCGCGGCCTTGGCATCGGTGTAGCTCACGTTGCACTTGGTGCGGATGGTTTCAACTTTTTCGAGGTCGTCCATGACCTGTCCTTTCGTTCGATGGGCGCGACGCCGGGCGATTTGCCCGGGCGCGAGCGTTGCGTTCGGCGGTCTGCGTTGCGCGGCGCCGCCCCGCCCCTTGTTCGAACTCTATAGTGCCTGTCTCTTATACACATCTCCGAGCCCACGAGACTAGGCATGAGCTCGTATG
>URVF01000091.1 GCA_900551185.1 uncultured Collinsella sp.
TCGGCAGCGTCAGATGTGTATAAGAGACAGCGATTATCTCGGACGTCGCGCAGGCAATTGGCGCCGTTGCGGATGAAGCTGCAGGCGACGCTTTCTATGCCGTCGCCAACTACACGGCCTTTCCGCCGCTGGTCAAGGAGCTCGACGAACTTAAGGGCACCGATGCGGCTACGGTTGCCGCCCACGCTGCAACGTGCGCCGATGGCAGTGCCGTCCCCGTCGGTGTCGCGCCGACCGAGCTCTCGCGCCCGCTGCGCATCGTCTATCTGTACCCCGATGCCCTCAACCTCTACGGCGACGGTGGCAACGTCATCGCCCTCGAGCGCCGCTGCGCCTGGCGCGGCATTCCCGTGCGCGTGAACGAGGTCCGCATGGGCGAGTCGCTCGATCTCGCCGACGCCGACATCGTCATGATGGGCGGCGGCTCCGATCGCGACCAGCTGGCCGTGGCGCATGAGCTGCTCGCTCAAAAAGACAAGGTTGCGGCTTATGTTGAGGACGGCGGCTCGCTGCTTGCTATCTGCGGCAGTTATCAGCTGCTCGGCCGTTCGTACTATATGGGCGAGAATCGCATCGAAGGTCTGGGTGTCATTTCCGTCGAAACCGTGCGCGGTTCTGACCGCCTAATCGGCAACGTCGCCGTCAAGACCGACCTGGCGCCCGAGCCCTTTGTGGGATTCGAGAACCACGGCGGCCGCACTCTGCTCGACGCAGATGCCACGCCGCTCGGAACGTCCGTCGTCACGGGCACCGGCAACAACGGAGACGACGGCTTTGAGGGTCTGATTTACAAGGGCGTCATCGGCACGTACCTGCACGGACCAGCGCTACCCAAGAACCCCGAACTCGCCGACTGGCTCATTACCCACGCCCTCGAGCGCCGTGGCGATACGCAGGCCACAGCCCTGCTGCCGCTCAAGTCTCTCGACGACACCTACGAGCACGCCGCCCACGACGCCGCCATGAAGCTCCTCCCCTAGCACCTCACCACCACAAAGGGACAGGTACCTTTGTGGTGGTTTTCCAGTTTGCCAACGATATACGCGCCGGCAAAAAAGTCTGCTATACTCTTTCCCGCTGTCCCCATCGTCTAGCGGCCAAGGACGCCACCCTTTCAAGGTGGATATCGCGGGTTCGAATCCCGCTGGGGGCACCAACCCGAAAATGTGCGAACCCGTGCGATGCTAAGTCGTGCGGGTTCGTTGCGTTCGTCGTCGCAGTAGAGCGTGGCCACGCACTCCTCCGGCGTCACCATCACCTGATAGACGAAGGAATCGAGGACGGCCGCGTCGTCCATCCCGCCGCCGCACTGGAGGAAGTCCGCGAACTCCTCGGGGTCGATGCGCGCATCGTCATAGGAGGCCAGATCGCGCTCGGCGCGGGCCTTCTGGGCCTGAAGCTGGGCTATGCGGTCGGTGAACTCGGGCATCACGATGCCCTGCTCGATGGCGGCCATGATGTTCTGGAGGCCGTTCTCGGCCTTGCGCTTCGAGGCCATGGCCCGCCTGCGCGCGTCGGCTATCTCCGGCTCCGGCTCGTCCCAGAGCATGTGGGATATGCGGAGGGCCGTCTCGCGGTCGCGCAGCATCCCCCTGATGGCCTCGGCCAGCTCGTGCTCGAGCCAGTCGCGCCGTACGGGCTTGGCACCGCAGCGGCAGCCGTAATACTCGTACTTGACGTTCTTCTTGCCACGGCCCGACGTCCCGGCCATGTTGTGGCCGCACTCCGAGCAGATCGCCCTGCCGGACAGCGCGAACGCTCCCCAGTCCTCCGAGGCCCGGCGCTTCTTCGGCTTCACCTCCTGGGCCATCGCGAACGTGGCCTTGTCGATAATCTGGGGCATGCCGCCGTCCACCTCAATACCTCCCCACGAGTAGAAGCCCGTGTACTTCCTGTTGTGGAGCATCTGGTACACCATCGAGTAGCCGCACGGCCTGCCCGTCCTCGTGGTCACGCCGCGCCGCGCGAAGTCGCTGGCGATGGAGTCGACCGGCTCGTGGTCGCAGGAGCGCCGGAACGCCTCGCGCACTATCGCGGCCTCGTCCTCGTTCACAATGTACTCGTCGTCCTCGTTCCGGCCGTAACCGTAGACGCGCACGCCGTTGGTCTTGCACTTGAGGGCGTTGCCCTCCATCCCGCGCCGCGTCCTCATGGAGGTCTTGACCGATTCCACGGCCGCGAGGCCCTCGTAAATCTTCTCGATCAGGATGCGCTCGGGGCCGTCCGGCATGGCCTCCATGGCCGATACGACCTCGACGCCCTTCCTGCGCAGCTCGTGCTTGTACGCGGGCGCGTCGTACTCGTCGCGCGAGAAGCGGTCCATCATGTACACGAGCACGATGTCCGATTCCCCGGCGTTGGCAATCATCTTCTGGAACTGGGGGCGGTCGTCGCTTCGGCCGCTCATGGCGTAATCGGAGTACTCCCCGACGATGGCGTAGCCCTCGCGCGCGCACCAGTCGCGGCAGACGCGCAGCTGGTCGTCAATCGAGGCCTCGCGCTGCTTCGAGCACGAGAAGCGGGCGTATATGACGGCGGTCTTTATATCTTCTGGCATAATCTAGGATGCCCTCCAAACGGGCGGCTATCTGGTAAACCCCGCAGCAGCGTTGGCGCGCTTCGACCTGCGGGGTTTCACTTTGCCGCTACCAGACCTGGGCGTATACCTCGAACGAGGAGTGCTCGGGCATGTTGAAGCAGGAAATCTCGAACGGCTCGGACTCGCCTTTGGACGGGGTATCGACGAACGTCGTGTTTCCGTAGTTAATGGCCCCGGAGGCGTCGCGAGCAATCACGGAGACGGCGACCTGGCTGTACTGTTTCTTGTCCAGATCGTAGTTGGCGGTCAACTCGCCTGTGTACGAGACGCCGCCGTACGAGTCAGGTACTTCAGCCGTGTTCGATACGGTAAAGACGTCTTCGTCCAGCGTCTGGCTGTCTACCCAGCTCGGCTCATTCGCCTTAAATTCGACCGTTGCGGGGGCGGTGCCGTTTCCCGCCTGGAAACCGTAGTGTACGGTCTCACCGGGGAGGACGACGAACAGGGTCTGCTTGTCGGAGAAGACGATGGAGCCGTCCTCGGCCTTGCCAGTTATCGTCACCGTAGGCATCTGGGCCTCGACGTCCTTGTTGGTGTTCTTCAGCGCGAAGCCGTAGTAGACCCATCCGTCGCCGACCACCGACCAGCCGGACTCGGTAATCTCCAATGGTTTCGGTTCGCTCCGATTCTCGACCTCCTTGGACTCGCCAGACGATTGCTGACCGGAACCGGCTTGTTGCCCGCCGGAGCATCCGACAAGCGGCGCTAACGAAGCCGTGGCCATAGCGGCCAGGAACGTTCTGCGGGTAATCATGGGTTACTCCTTCCCCTGCGCCGCCCGCAGCTCGCGGGCGACAGCCAATAAGACATGCTTGTGCGGCGACGTAAGGTCGCGGTACGTGTCGACGAGATCGCGCTCATCGTTTGAGATTGGTGCCAAATCACCGCTCTCGCCGTAGAAGTCAGCTATGTCGACATCGAACAGTCGGCAGAGCCTGATCATGGTGTCGGCGTCTGGCTGGCCGCGCCCGACCTCCCATGCGCTAACTGTCTTACCGCTCTTGCCTATGGCATTGCCTATGTCTTCAACACTTAGGTCCTTCTCCAGGCGGAACTTCTTGATGTTATCCGCGATGCAGCGCCTTACAGGCTCCATGACTCCTCCTAACGTCGCTATCTGAAGTATAGGGCATGTGTAGTCAAAAAACTACGTTTTGTAGGAAATAATTCTATATACCGGCTAGACTTCCTACATTTTTGCGGTAGTATTCAGGTCGTACCTACAAAACCTAGGAGAGGAGAACAGATGAAGGCATACGAGGTTATTGGCGCAGCCGTCCAGGAGCGCGGCATCCCGTGCACCGAGCTGGCGCGCCGCACGAACATCAACGCCGAGCTTCTGCGCCGCAGCCTGAACGGCGAGCGCAAGATCGCCGCAGACGAGTTCGTATCGCTTTGCGCAGAGCTCGACCTGACGCTCGACGACTTCAAGGCGGTGGCGTAATGCCCCGCAACCAAAGGCTCGACATCATGCGCCGGAAGTTGCAGCGCCGCTTCAAGTCCTGGAAGGGACGCCGGGCGTAATGACGTGGACGAGCAGCGAAGTCCGCTACCTCGAGGAGCACGCCGGGGACGGGGCCGTGGCCATAGCCGAGGCCCTCGGCAAATCGGTGACGGCCATTGAAGTTCAGGCGCACCGCTACGGACTCTCACTCCGCAAGCGCTGGCTCTGCCCCAAGTGCGGCAGGGAGACCTTCAAGCCGCTGTCGAACCGGACGGGTTGGTGCGTCTCCTGCACAAGGGAGCAGCGCGCCGCCGAGATCGCCGAGCAGGTGCGGGCGATGGAGGAGGAGGTGAGGAGGGAGGACAAGGCGAACAAGGAGCGCCAGCGGCTCTACAGCCGCAAATATCGCGCAAAAAAGCAAATCAACGAAAACTTTTTGAAAGTCGAGGACGAGGAAAAGGAGGAAGAATGACCCCTCAAAACAGATACGCGGGCACCCCCAGCAACCACACCAAGAGCGCCCGCACGTCCAACAGGACTCCCCGCATCGTAGCACGCGAGGGCTACCGCCTGCCAGCGCAGGAGCAGGCCGACAGGCAGAGGGACGCCTTCAGGGCCGGGCTTCTGGTCGGCATCACCGTGACGGCGCTCGCGATGTGCGCGCTGCTGTGGATCTGGATTATCCCGACCATGGACGGCGCAGTGCACAGCGCCCAGGCCGCATACGAGGCGGTGGGCATCCATGCGTAACGACGAGCGCTACAACCCCAAGCCCCAGAGCGGCCAGCTCGAGATATTCGGCCTCGGGGCCAAGGGCGAGGCGGACGCCGAGGACGCGCGCCGCTGGATTGACGAGAACCCCGGCGCATGGAACTACATGGTCGAGAACGCCGTGAGGCTCTCCAAGAAGGGCTACGTGAGCGCCAACTACCTCGTCAACATGGTCCGAAACGAGCTGCACGTGGGCGTGCGCAACGGCCTCGCGCCGTCATTCGCCCGAATCATGGAGGCGCGCTACCCCAGCCTCAAGGATGCCTTCAACAAGCACCGCTCGCAGAGTGACGGGTTCACGGCATGAGCTGGGTCAGGCACAGGGAGCGCTCCATGACCTTCCAGCTCGAACTGGAGAAGATCGTGGGCAAGGAGCGCCACCGGACCGACCCGCGAACCGGACGCAACTACACCCCGAAGCAGACGAGGCTCGCCGAGGAGGCCGTACGCAAGGCCTACAGGGCCGAGCACGAGGACCACGGGGACTTCGACGGAATCGTGACCGTCGCCATCGAGACCTTCAGGCCCCTGGCCAAGAGCAACCCGAAGTACTGGGCGGGCCGCGCCGACCTCGGCAAGCCCGACTGGGACAACATCGGCAAGCTCATATGCGACGCGCTCAACGGCGTCGCATACACGGACGACGCCCACGTGGTGACGGGTGACGTCAAGAAGGGATGCCGCACGCCATACGGCACGCCGCCGCTGGCAAAGGTGTGCATCACCCACTTCACCGAGGAATACATAAAGGAAAAAAAGAAATGAAATACGTGAAGAACAACCGCGCGGACGAGTTTGGCACCTTCACCCAACTCGACGGAATCATGAAATGCTCGGCGGCCATCGCCACCAACACCGCACTCAAGGTCGCCGGGGATGAGCGCTATAACGGCCGAATCGCCGCCCGCGCCCTCTACGAGCAGATCGCCTTCTGCGAGTCGATGCTCGAGGGGTTCGACGAGGAGGACCGCAAGAAGGCCCTCGAGGACGTGCGCGCGTGGCTCGACACGGAGAACGACTCAATCTCGCGCGCGATGTTCGGCTTCGTTCGCACCTCGGGCAACTTCTAGGAGGCGCGCATGGAACCCATGGAGATCAGGGCCAACTTCAAGCAGGCGACGGTCAAGGGCGGCACGGTTGTGCTGCAGCTCGAGATTCTGACGAGCGACGCCAACGCCTTCCCCATCCTCAAGCTCTCCGGCAAGCCCGTCGTCCTGACGGTGGCCGACATCCAGGACGAGCTGCCGCTCGACTACGACGAGGAGGACGAGGGCGAGCCGCTCCCGTTCGACCGACCGGCGAACGTGGACGCGGAGACGGGAGAGGTATACGAGGTCATCACGGACGAGGCACGAATGATTGGAGACGGTGAGTAATGGAGTACACGCAGGACGAGAGGCTGGCCGTGCTCACGGCCATGCAGAAGCAGATTGAGCCCGCGCTCAAGGAGGCCAAGGCCATCGCGCGGCAGGAAATCATGGACGGCTTCGCCGAGACCCACACAGACCGCCGCGCAATCCTCGTCGGCGAGGAGAAGGTCGGCGAGATCGGCATCAGCTACAGCACTGTCTCTTATACACATCTGACGCTGCCGACGATCTT
>URVF01000092.1 GCA_900551185.1 uncultured Collinsella sp.
TCGTCGGCAGCGTCAGATGTGTATAAGAGACAGTCGTAGGTGGGGTTGACGATAAACTCGCCGGTCTCCACGTTACGGCCGATGCGCACGCAGGCAAGCGGGCCCTCGAAGGGCACGCCGCCGAGCGTCATGGCCAGGGAGGCACCCATGACGTTGATGACGTCGAAGGGGTTGACCTGGTCGGCGACGAGCGAGGTAGCGACAATGTGTACCTCGTTGCGGAAGCCGTCCGGGAAGCTCGGGCGAATCGGACGGTCGATCATGCGCGCGGTGAGCGTGGCCTTCTCGCTGGGACGGCCCTCACGCTTGAGGTAGCCACCCGGGATGCGGCCGGCAGCGTACATCTTCTCGTTGAAATCGACGGTCAGCGGGAAGAAGTCATAGTTCTTGCGCTCCTTGGAGACGACCACGGTATCGAGCATCGTGGTGTCGCCCTGCTTGACCAGACAGGCGCCAGTGGCCTGCTTGGCAAGCTCGCCGGACTCAAAGGTGTAGGTCTTGCCGTACAGCTCAAAGGTCTTGGATACGAGTGTCATTGTTCTCCTTTACCCCACAGGCCCCTTGCCTGCGGGCTTCTCATGTGACGCGGGCCCCCTGCCCCCGCCACGCTTCAGAGCGTGATTGTTCGCGCCCTTACACAAAAAGAGCGCCCCGCTGCGCAGGACGCTCTTAGCATGTACAAATCCTACTGGATGTTGTCGCGGATGCCCAGAGCCTTGATGAGCTCACGGTACTCGACGATGTCGTTCTTCTTGATGTAGGAGAGAAGACGACGACGACGGCCGACGAGCATGAGCAGGCCACGACGGGTGTGGAAGTCCTTCTGGTGGGACTTCATGTGCTCGGTCAGCTCCTTGATGCGCTCGGACAGGATGGCGACCTGAACCTTGGGGTTGCCGGTGTCGACCGGGGTGTTACCGAACTGGGCAGTCAGCTCCGCCTTGCGCTCTTTGGAAACAGTCATTGTTTCACCTTTCGTTTTACGTCGCCCGCGGGCGACTCGATTCGCCTCGGACTGGGAAGCCGCCGGTGGAGCGAGCAACCAAGGTCGAGGTACCAACAGGTCGGCATGATACCACAAGCAGCCCGCGCCTGCGCATCATCACCGACCCAACATGAATTCCATCGCACGGAGGCGTTGATCGGTGTGCGTCGCAGCCCACACATGCGAAAGCCCGAGCAGGAATGCCGCCGTATGCGGGTCGATTCGCTCGGCCATGAGCGCATCGAAGGTCATGGACATGAGGGCGCGCAGCCATGCGACCTCACCGGTCGATACCAACTCTGCACCCGGAACGCTCGACGCGCACGAGCCGCACATGAGCCCGCCGGCCTGGGGCGAAAAATACGACAGCATGGGGTCTCCGCACAGCACGCAGGCCGAGAAATCGGGTCGATAGCCAACGTGCGATAGCAGCTTAAACACATATGCCGCCACAAGTAGATCCATGTGCGCTGTGTCGAGCCCGCTGCCCACCAGGGCAAGCGCCCGCTGCGTGATGGCAAAGGTAAACGGGTCCTCGGCGTCCTCGAACGAGCACACGCGCGCGACCTCGGCGATTGCGCTTGCGGCGCAGGTCGTCTCGTAATCGGGCGTAGCGCCGAGCGGAGCCTCCATAAGCTCGGCCTGGGAAACCACGTCGAGTGACCGTCCATGTGCGAGCAGCATATCGACCGTACAGAACAGCTCGCAGCGCGCAGCCAGGCGTCCGCCGGGTTTGCGGGCGCCCTTTGCCACGGCACGAACCTGCCGTCCCCGCTCGTCAAGCATCGTCAGGATCAGGTCGGTCTCTTTGAGCTTCGTCTTGTCGAGGACGAGCACCTTGGTGCGATATGTCCGGGAGCCTGCCATGCGCGCCGCGCGTCCTTAGTCCTCGGCGTTGTAGCCAAAGCGGCGAATCTGGGCCTCGTCGTCACGCCAGCCGGCCTTGACCTTCACGTCCAGCTCCAAAAAGACCTGCGTGCCAAAGATGCGCTCAAGATCGCGACGGGCGTCGATACCGATATGCTTGATCATCTCGCCGCCCTTGCCGATGATGATGCCCTTTTGGCCCTCGCGCTCGACATAAATGGTGGCGTGCACGCGCAGCACCTTCTTGGTCTGCTCGAGCGCATCGCAGATCACGCCAACGGAGTGCGGAATCTCATCACGGGTGCGGCGCAAGACCTTCTCGCGCACAAACTCGGCAACGAGCGTCTCATCGGAAGCGTCGGTACCCATGTCCTCGGGGAACCAACGCGGACCCTCGGGCAAAAAGTGCGCAACGGTCTCGATGAAGGCATCGACGTTGAAGTTCTTGACCGACGACGTCACGATCTCATCGTCATATTCCATGAGCTCGTGGGCGGCCTTAAGCTGCTCCATAACCTGTGCAGGGTCGGCTTCATCGGCCTTGGTGAGCACCAGAACCTTCTTGGAACGGGCATTCTTGACGCGCTCGGCAACCCAGGCGTCTCCCCTGCCGATCGGCTTGGTGGCATCAATCAAAAACGCGACGACATCGACATCGTTCAGCTCGAACAGCGCGCTCTTGTTGAGCTCGGACCCCAGACCGTCCTTAGGCTTATGGATACCCGGGGTATCGACAAAAACCAGCTGGTAGCCAGGACGATTGACGACGGCGCGCATGCGACGGCGGGTCGTCTGGGCCACCGGCGAGGTGATGGCGACCTTTTTGCCATAGCAGGCGTTGAGCAGCGTGGACTTGCCGGCGTTGGGGCGGCCGACCAGGGCCACGAAGCCGCTACGGAAACCGGGCTCCACGTCGCCAAAGCCCGCGAGGCTGTCGCCCTCGTCGCACAGGGCGTCGAGCTCCTCGTCGCTCATGCCCTCAAACGGGTCGAACTCCTCGACATCCTCGAGCTCCTCGGTATCCACCGCGTCCAGGACCTCGTCATCCAAAACTTCATCGGTAGACTGCATATTGTCGGACATGGAAATCCCTTTCTAAATAAAGCCGAGCGCGTGGGCAAATACCAGCACGCCCACAATCGCGGCGGTGATGGAAAGAACGTATACAGAGGCGGCGGCGATGTCCTTCGCACGCTTGGCCAGCGGATGGAGCTCCTGGGTCGCTAGGTCGACGATGGCCTCCATAGCGGTGTTGCACAGCTCGCCGTGAATCACCAGGCCACAACAGATGATAATCGTGGCCCACTCGGCAATGTCGAGTCCCACGATGCAGCCGGCAATGACGGTACACACGCCCGCAACGAGCATGACCTTGATGTTGCGCTCGGTCTTGACGGCGGTAACGAAGCCCTCCATGGCGTAGGAGAACGACTTTAAGAAGGACGGATGGTCCTTGTTCGATCCGGGAATCATAGACGGCTCCTAGTCGTGGGCGTGGTTGGTGATGGGGCCGACGTGGACTAGCTTGGGGTCCTCGCCGCGCTCGAGCGCCAGATCGCGCAGGATGGCGTCCTCGCGGGCCTCCATGACCTCGGCCTCGTCGTCCTCGATATGGTCATAGCCCAGCAGGTGCAGCATGCCGTGAACGAGCATCAGACGGCACTCGTCAGCGGGGCTATTGTCAAAACCGGGGGCCTGACGGGCAATGACCTCCGGGGCCAAGATGATATCGCCGAGCTCGAGCGTCTCATCGGCGGGAATATCATCGTCAAAGGCCGAATCGCACTCAAACGAGAGCACATCGGTGGTGCGGTCGATACCGCGCCACTCGTGGTTGAGCTCGTGCATCTCGTCCTCGTCGACATACGAAAGGGAAATCTCGACTTCACGTTCAACGCCCTCGGCGGCAAGCACAACCTCGCAGATGTGCTCCACCTCCTGCGCGTCGAGCAGCGTATCGAGCTCGGCATCGTTGCTGATCAATACACTCAACGGGGCTCCTTTCGGTCGCGCGGGCGCTGCTCGCGCACGTCATCATAAGCATCATATGCCTCGACGATACGACCCACCAGGGCATGACGCACCACGTCGGCACGCTCGAGGTGAGAAAATGCGACATCGTCGACACGGCCCAAAATCTGCTCAACGTCGGCAAGACCGCCACGACGACCCACCAGGTCGCGCTGGCTCAGGTCGCCGGTAATCACGAACTTGGAGTTGAACCCAAGGCGTGTCAGGAACATCTTCATCTGCTCGGGAGTGGTATTTTGCGCCTCGTCGAGCACCACGAAGGCATCACTCAGCGTGCGGCCGCGCATGTAGGCAAGCGGGGCGATCTCGATCACGCCGCGCTCCATAAGCTCATCGGTGCGCTCGCGATCCATCATGTCAAAAAGGGCGTCGTAAAGTGGACGCATGTAGGGATCGATCTTTTCCTCGAGGGTGCCGGGCAAAAAGCCCAGATTCTCCCCCGCCTCGACAACCGGACGCGTCAAGATCAGACGGCCCACCTCGTGACGCTTGAGCGCGGCAACGGCGAGCGCCATAGCCAGATAGGTCTTACCGGTACCGGCAGGACCCAAGCCAAACGTGATGGTATGCGAGCGGATGGCATCCACATAGCGCTTTTGCCCAAGCGTCTTGGGGCGAATGACGCGGCCGCGATACGAAAGCAGCACGTCATCGCGAAGCGACGTAGCCTCGTGCTCACCGTCGCGCAAGACGACCAGGCAGCGAGAGACATCGTCGGCAGACAGCGTGCGCCCGGCGGCCGCCTCGCGAAAAGCGTGTTCGAAAAAACGCGCCACGAGTTCGACCTCGTCCGGGTCACCGCACACGGCGATGCTATCGCCACGGGCGACCACATGGGCGCGAACCAAGCTCTCGAGCGCGCGAAGGACGCCGTCGCCGGCGCCCAAAACGCATGAGGGATCAATTCCCTCGGGAACGGTAAGTCTAATCTTCGAGGCTTCCATGAACCTCCCTGCGTGCATGGACCAAGCCGGAATCATCGACTCCGATGATAGCAACATCGAGCAGGCACGGGGCTGTAAGTCCACAGGTATCGTCAAGACGGGCATGATGGAACGAGCCGAGCGTCAGGTTGTCACCATACTCGAGCACGGCACGCTCGACCGTGCCCACGCGACGACGAGCGTCAGCAATAGCGAGCTCCTGTGCGGCGGCCCGCATACGGCGGCTGCGCTCGGCCATAACCTCGGGTGGCACCTGGTCGGGCATGTCGGCAGCAAGGGTACCGGGACGCTTGCTGTAGCGGAACACGTGCATACGCGAGAAACCCACACGGCGGCACAGCGCCAGCGACTCCTCGAACTCCTCGTCCGTCTCACCAGGAAAACCGACGATGACATCGCACGAAAGGGACGCCTGGGGCAAGTTGGCGCGAATCATACGCACCGTGTCCTCAAAGGCCTCGGCGCTATAGGGACGGCCCATGCGATGCAGGGTCGCCGTGCAGCCGGACTGCACGGGCAGGTGCAAAAACGGGGCGATACGCTGCGGGTAGCGCGCCATAACCTTAAGCAGGCGCTCGGAGATATCCATGGGCTCGACCGAGGAAATGCGCACATGCGGAATAGACGTGCGCTCCATGATGGCCTCGAGCAGCTCATCGATTTCGACATGCTCGTCGGTCGCGCTCTTGCCATCGTAGGCACCCAGGTTCACACCGGTCAGCACCACCTCGGGCACGCCGGCCTCCTGGGCCTCGCGAACTTGCTCGAGCACGGACTCGACGGGCACGGAACGCTCGGGGCCGCGCGCCTTCCACACAATGCAATAGGTGCAGCGATGGTTGCAGCCGTCCTGTATCTTCACGCCCAGGCGAGAGCGACCGAGCGCATCGACCACCTCGCCATCGCTGCAGGCGGGAACGCTATCGGACTCAACGCCCAGCACCTCGCAGACACGTTCGGCGACATCGATCTTGGACGGCTCGGCGATCACGCGATCCGAAAGCTCCAGCAGCTCCTCGGGATGCAAATTAACCACGCATCCGGTCACGATCACATAGGGCTCGTTTGGATGGGCCAGCGCATGACGAACGGCCTTACGGGTCTTGGCCTCAGCCTCGCCCGTAACGGCACAGGTGTTAATGACGATCAGATCGGCATCCTGGGGCTCCACAATAGCAAAGCCCAGGCGCATAAGATCGGCAGTGATACGGTCACACTCAACCCGGTTGACACGGCAGCCGAGGTTGACAACGGAAATATGGGGTGCGAGCACGCGGGCTCCTTAATCGAGGATATCGTCGAGGGCACTCTTGATACGGTCGGTCACCGACTCCTTACCGGAAGCGACGTCATCGCCCATCTCATCGGCAAAAGCACGGAGCAGCTCGCGTTGCTTATTGGAAAGATTGGTGGGAACGACCACGCGCAGCTGCACGATCAGGCGGCCACGCGAACCGCCACCGCCAATGCGCGGCATGCCGTAATTATTGACGCTCACGGTGTCGCCGCTGTCTCTTATACACATCTGACGCTGC
>URVF01000093.1 GCA_900551185.1 uncultured Collinsella sp.
TCTACACGCGTAAGATCGTCGGCAGCGTCAGATGTGTATAAGAGACAGCGGCAGACGCCTCGCACAGCAGGTCGAGGCCGGCGGGGCCCATACCCTGGTAGGCGTAGGGGGAGGTGCGGGGCTTGTAGGCGCCACCGCGCAGCATCGTGGCGCCGGCGGCCTTTACGCGGCGTGCGATGCGGATGAGGTTCTCGCCCTCGACGGAGCAGGGACCGGCGATGACCTGGAACTGGTCGCCGCCGATCTTGACGCCGTGGCCGCAGTCGATGACGGAGTCCTCGGGGTGGAACTTGCGATTTGCGCGCTTGAACGGCTCGGAGACGCGCTGCACGCGCTCGACGACATCCATGGACTCGAGCAGGAACGGGTCGATCTTGGTCGTATCGCCCACCAGGCCGATAATCGTCTCGTTCTCGCCGCGCGAGACGTCGGTCTTCAGGCCTTTTTTCTCAATCCAGCTGACGATATGGCTGACGGCCTCGTCGCTGGCGCTCTGCTTTAGAATTGCAATCATGGTGTGCCTTTCACCTCGATGGATAACTTTTGCAAAAACGGCCCGCATTGCGAGCCGTGTATATATGGTGCATGAAAGTTTATACTATCTGAAAGTTTATACTATCTGACTCGCTTTTGCCTTCTAAAGTGGGCCGTTGCGCCGCGTCTTCCTCGGAATTGCAAAGCTTTTTCTTTTATTTTGTTAGCCCGTGGCGCACTTGGGTATAATGCCTACCGTTCGCCCTATTAGCTCAGGGGATTAGAGCGTCTGCCTCCGGAGCAGAAGGCCGTTGGTTCGAATCCAACATGGGGCACCATCGAACGTAAGACCGTCCGAACCTCGCATGGTCCGGGCGGTTTTTCTTATACCGACGCGACGTGATGGGACGTGGTATGGCAGCAACGGATATCGAGCGCGGACTCTCGACCGCCGAGGTCGAGGAGCGCATCGCCGCCGGTAAGATCAACCGCAACATGGAGCTCAAGACCAAGTCGGTCAAAGAGCTCATCATCGAGAACCTCTGCACGCTGTTCAATTTGATCAACGTGATCTTGGCGTTCCTGGTCATTTTGACCGGTTCGTTTAAGAATCTGACGTTCCTGTTCGTGGTGTTCCTCAATACCGCTATTGGCGTCATCCAGTCCATGCGTTCCAAGAAGATGGTCGATAAGCTCACGCTGCTGACCTCCAAGAAGGCCATCGCGGTGCGCGACGGCGCCGAGGTGGAGCTCGACCTGGACCAGATCGTGCTCGACGACATCATCCGCCTGGGGCGCGGCGACCAGATTCCCGCCGACGCCGTGGTGGTTTCGGGCGATGCGCTCGTGAACGAGAGCTTGCTGACGGGCGAGAGCGACCTTATTAAGAAACAGCCCGGTTCCGAGCTCATGAGCGGCAGCTTTATCGACTCGGGCCTGCTGCGTGCCCGCGTGATTCATGTCGGCGCCGACAACTACGTGGCCAAAATTAATAACGAGGCCAAGTACGTCAAAAAGGTCAATTCCGAGATCATGAACGAGCTTAACGCCATCGTTCGCTTTGCGAGCATCATCATGATCCCGCTCGGTTTGGCGTTGTTTGCCTCGAGTGTGAGCGAACTGTGGGATGCCGCGGGAACCCCGGGCGATAGCGCGCTTTCGTGGTGCTTCTCCGAGCTATTGGCTGGTCATGTGCCTTCGTCGGCGCTGCTGTCCACGGTGGGCGCCCTGCTGGGCATGATCCCGCAAGGCCTGGTGCTGCTGACCTCGTCGGTGCTCGCCATCGCCACGGTGCGCCTGGCTCGCCGCAAGGTGCTGGCGCAGCAGCTCTACTGCATCGAGACGCTCGCTCGCGTCGACGTGCTGTGCCTGGACAAGACGGGCACCATCACGTCGGGCCGCATGGAGGTCGAGGGCACGTATCCGCTGCCGGTTGAGGGCGTGAGCCTAGGCGCCGGCTCGGACAAGGCGGCCGTTCCCGTCGATACCACGGTACTCGATTTTGCGCTGGCTAACGTCGCGCGTGCGACTTCGGCCGATGCCAACGAGACCTGCCAGGCGCTGCTCAACTATTACGCCGATCGCCCGGTCGAGGTGTCTGAGCCGCTGTCGGTCATTCCATTCTCGTCGTCTAAAAAATGGAGTGGCGCTTCGTTTGCGCAGGGCTCCTATGTGATGGGTGCGGCGCAATTTGTGCTCTCTGATCGTGTTTTTTCGCAGGTCGAGAACCGTGTCGCCGAGCTTGCCGATACCTGCCGCGTGCTCGTGGTGGCGCGCGTGGACGGCTTTACGCCCGATGGCGATATGGTGGGCGAGGCCGAGCCCGTGGGCTTTGTAACCATCCGCGACGAGATTCGTGCCTCGGCGGCCGAGACTATTGGCTACTTTAACGAGCAGGGCGTGACCCTCAACGTTATCAGCGGCGACGACCCACGTACGGTGTCGTCGATCGCGCGCGTGGTGGGCGTGCCGGGGGCGGACGCTTATGTGGACGCCACGACGCTCGATACGCCGGCCAAGCTCGATGCCGCAGTGGACCGCTACCATGTCTTTGGTCGTGTGACCCCGCAGCAGAAGCGCGAGCTCGTGCAGGCGCTCAAGCGCCGCGAGCACACCGTGGCCATGACGGGCGACGGCGTCAACGACGTGCTGGCGCTCAAGGAGGCCGACTGCTCCGTGGCCATGGCGGCTGGCTCCGATGCCGCACGTAACGTGGCCGAGATCGTACTCGTCGACAACGACTTTGCCTCGATGCCCGCCGTGGTGGCCGAGGGCCGTCGCTCCATCAACAACCTGCAGCGTTCGGCCTCGCTGTTCCTGACCAAGACGCTGTTCTCGATGGGCCTGGCGGCGCTGTGCATTGCACTGCCGCCGTACCCCTTCGAGCCCATCCAGATGACACTCATCAACTTCTTCTGCATCGGCGCGCCGGGCTTTGTGCTGGGTTTTGAGCCCAACAATGCTCGCGTGAAGGGGTCATTTTTGACTAACGTACTCAAGCGTGCGCTGCCGGCGTCGATTGCAGTCATTTTGGCTGCGGCGCTCGATATCTTTGTGGCGCGCGTGTTTGGCTTTAGCCAGCTCACGCTGTCTACGATGTGCCTGCTTACGTCGTGCGCGGCGAGCGTCAGCCTGATCTGGCGCATCTCGCAGCCTCTCACGCCCTTACGTGTGGTGCTTTTTGTGTTTGTAGTCGCCGGCATCCTGGTGGGCGTTATCGGTTTCCCGGAGCTGCTGTCTATTGCCAACCTGTCGATAGGCCAGATGGTTATCTTGGCTGTCATCGTGATCTTTACCTGCTCGGTGTTCTTTAAGCTCGCCACGATGATGGATTCGCTCAAGCCGCGTCGTCGTCATGCCGCAACTGGTTTTGGCCGTGGTGTGCGCGTTCACCTGGGTCGCGGTGGCGGCAAGGTGAGCTCGACGGGTTCGACGGCCGAGCGTTTTGCCAAGCGCGTCGCCGCCGACATGGCGCAGCGCCGCGAAGATCGCACCGCTCGCGAGGCCGAGGCCCGCGCACTTGAGGGCGTGGCCCAGGCCCAGCCCAAGAAAAAGAAGAGTACCGGAGCCAAGCGCTCTCGCGTGACCAAGTCCGCCCAAGGCATCAAAGTCTCGATGCCAAGCAAAAAGAAAAAGTAGCTACGCGCCCTGGCGATGTTGAATTGGTGCCTTGTTCCTGTGGGGCCGTGGCGATGTTATGCTCTAACCTCGATTGTTTGAATTGCTTCGAAAAGAGGATGCCGTGATCTGCCCGCATTGCCTTAAGACTATCGAGGACGGCGCCTCGTTCTGCCCCTACTGCAACGCCTATGTGGGTCCGGGCGATGGTCCCGAGCACACCGAGTTCGTGTTCTGTGAGGGCTGCGGTGCCCGTCTTTCTCCGCATGATCGTACGTGCCCCAAATGCGGACGCCCCGCTCCGGGTATCCTCTCCGAGGACGCGGCCGCATCCGACCTGGCAGCGGGCCGCACGGCAGGCTTTCCGCGCCTAACGCAAGAGCAGATCGATACCGAGGTGCCTCATGCGCCGGCCTCTGCCGCTGCGGTGCTTTCGGACGCCGCCGATCCTAACGAGACCTGCGTGCTGCCGGCTTTCGATAAGGATTTCGGCATCCCCAAGGTCGATATTCCCACGCCCGTTTCCCTGCACGACGATGCTCAAAAACCCAAGCGCAAGGTGCACCCCGACGAGGACGCCTATCACAAGCACAAGCGTCATATCCCCAAGCCGCTCATCGTCATCGCGGTCCTTGCCGTCGTGTGCGGTGGTGCGTATTGGTTCGTGACGGCCGATCCCATGGGTGTCATGCCTGGCTTCTATGACCAGTTTGGCCAGGCCGCGCAGACGACCTTCCCCACGCGCCAAAAGGGCGAGGCGACTGAGGACGATACCAAGCAGGACGATTCTGCCGAGGTGGTCCAGGAAGAAACTGTGCTCACCGATGATCAGCTCTATACCAGGCTCGACGGTCTGTATCAGACCATCGTGTCCTACGGTGACGAGGACCAGATCGGCGAGGTCATCGATTCTTTTAACAATGGCTATCTTCGAACGCCACTGTCCACCCGTCAGGAGCTGTCGCAGAGTGCCTACGCCCTGCGCGACCAGATCAAAAAGACGCAAGATGAGCTTAACAACCTTAAGTATCAGGACGATACGGTCTATGCGGATGACATCGCCCACTTAAAGCAGCTTGCCGAGTGGATGTACGAGCGCGTCGACGTAATCTGCCAGAGCTGGGATATCTCGCTGGCCATTCCCGATGGTGAGTCGATGAGTTCCCACCAAAGCGATATCCTGGCGCCCATCGCGCAGGGCGGCAACAGCGCACTGAACCAGTACGACGCCAATGTGGGTTCCTGGAAGCCGCAGCAGCGTTCCTAAAATTAGTTCGCCATAGTCGGCATAACCTACGTGCGCAATTGATGTAAGCGCATGCTTATTGCTACAATTCGTACAAATATGCTTTAAACGCACGAGGAAGGAACCACATGTTTGGTTTTAAGAAAGAGCTCTACACGCCCGAGTATCAGCTTGCCGGCGACGAGTGCGCCGTTATCGAGACGTCGAAGGGTACCATCAAGGTCAAGTTTGACGGTGAGGGCGCTCCCATTCATGTCGCGAACTTCTGCGAGCTTTCCACGATGGGTTTCTATGATGGCCTTAAGTTCCATCGCTATGTGCCCGGCTTTGTCATTCAGGGCGGCGACCCCAATACCCGCGATATGTCCGGCGCCGACGTCGCTGCCGGTCTTGAGGGCCCTGACGGCATGCCCGGTACCGGTGGTCCCGGCTACTGCATCAAGGGCGAGTTTGCCACCAATCCGCGCAACAGCCATGTCGATGGTGCCCTTGCCATGGCACGCTCCATGGACCCCGATTCCGCGGGTTCGCAGTTCTACTTCTGCCTGGGTGCCCAGCATAACCTCGATTCCGGTTACACCGTCTTTGGTACCACGGTCGAGGGTCTCGATGTGATTTCGCAGCTGCGTGCCGGCGACGAGATCCTCCATGTCGAGATCGTTCACGAGTAAAGGGGACTTCCTTGAATAGCCAGCTGATCCAACAGGGCCGCGCCGCTTACCGCGCGGGTGATTTTTCCGCTGCAGCCCAGATGCTTGGGGCGGCAAAAACTCCCGATGAGATTATGGGCGAGGCCGATCATCTTCGTGGCAACGCCTTGATGCACCTGGGCATGTATGCCGAGGCCGCCGAGGCCTATGCCGCCGCCCTCAACGACGGCACCTATGGCAAGCGCGGCGCGCTGCTCACCAACCGCGGCAAGGCACTCGCCGCCGTGGGCGACTACACAACGGCCGCTCAGGCGTTCTCTGCTGCTACGCAGGATGCTTCTTATGCCACGCCGTTCAAGGCCTATCTGGGCCTGGGTAACGCGCTGTTCCAGTCGGGCGACTATGCCAACGCGGGTACTGCCTTCCGTCAGGCCGCCATCGACGGCGCCAATCCGGCTCCTGCCGCCGCACTCGGCGAGCTTGGCCGTTGCTTCATTAAGCTCGGCCGTCCGGCGGATGCCGTGGAGACCTACCGCACGGCTATCGACTTTGCCGGCCCCCGCGACGATACGCGTGCGCTCAACGCCGGCATGGGTCAGGCACTTTCTGCCGCCGGCCGTCCCTCCGACGCACTCGACGCCTTTAACGCCGCTACTGCCGCTGTCTCTTATACACATCTCCGAGCCCACGAGACTAGGCATGATCTCG
>URVF01000094.1 GCA_900551185.1 uncultured Collinsella sp.
CTACACGCGTAAGATCGTCGGCAGCGTCAGATGTGTATAAGAGACAGGTTCATCTGATACTGCTTGATGAGCACATCGTGGCCGAGCAACGAATCAAAGACCGAATCGAGCGCCAGAACGAGGGCCACCAAGCCCACGAGCAGGGCCAGAGTCGACAGCACCCATTCGCGGCGTGCACCGCTCATGCAGATGACGATGGCGCCCGAAACAAGCACGACCAGGCCCGAGCCCAGGTCGCCCATGGCAACGACGGCCAAAAACGGAATGGACAGCATGCCGCAGAGCTTGACGTAGTCGCGAACGGTATCGATGCGACCGTTATATTGCGAGCCAAGCGTAGCAATAAAGAAGATGGTGATGAGCTTGGCAAGCTCAACCGGCTGGAATGTCAAGCCGATACCGGGAATCTTGATCCAGCCCGTCATGCCCAGACCGCCTGTATAGGACAGACCCGGAATCTTGGGCGAGAGGATCACGATCAGGTCGATGACGAGCAACGCCGTCGAGAAATTGGAAATACCGCGCAGGTCGGTACGCCAGACCAGCACCGCCAGCACCGTACCGATTCCAATTCCCAGCAGATGGCGTGAGAACGAAGCGTCGGCCTTAAACTGCGAAGCCGACCAGATAATGATGGCACCGTAGGCGACGAGGGCCACAGTAGCCACGAGCACACCGATATGCACCTTTTGGCGAAACGTGCCGCGCGAGGCCGAAAGTTGCTTGTTGACACGGTCCAGGCTGTTGCGAGAGCCGGTCTTGGTTGAACGGAACAGATCCGCCGGAGAAAAATCCATCGCAACCTCCTATCGAACCGAAGAATCGCCCGAGGCCGAAGAGGTATCGGGCTCGCCATAAATCACGCCGAGCACGTCGCGCACGACATGCATCGCGGTATCTGAGCCACCGCCGCCCTGCTCCAGGACGGTAGCGATGACATACTTGGGGTCATCGGCCGGTGCATAGGCGCAGAACCACGCGTATTCATCCTCGCCACTTTTCTCGCCCGTGCCCGACTTGCCGTATACCTGCGGCGTCAGGGTGCCAAAGTGAGCCGCCAGGGACGTCGATGCCGTGTAAATCACGTCGTGCATGCCGTTGCGAACAAGAGCCAAATCCGAATCGCTGTTGATCTTGGCCTCCAGGCGCTTCTTCTTGCCCTTTCCGTTGTACTTATAGGCATCGCCGTCGCCATCGCGCGACACGGCAGACAAAAACACATGAGGCACGTACTGTTTGCCGCCGTTGGCAAGACCCATATAGGCGCACGCCATCTGCAGGGGCGTCACCAGGATGTCGCCCTGACCGATGGCAATGTTGGTCATATCGCCGGCATTCCACTTGCGGTCCTCGGCAGATGCGTCGGTGAAGTACGACTCTTTCCACTCGGCATCGGGAATACGGCCCGCGCCCTCACTCGGCAGATCGATACCGCAGGTCTTGCCTAGACCCCAGCGACGAAAGACCTCCTGCAGGCCCTCGGGATGTTGCTCGTCATAAAAGAACGCCTTGCCCATGTCGTAGAAGACGGGGTCGCACGAGTTGGCGATACCCGACTGCAGCGTCATAGTGCCGTGGCCAGACGTCAGCCAGCAGCGCTTGCCCCAAGCCTTGCCCAGGCCCGTCCAATAGCCCGTGCAGTTGGTTGTCTGCGTTGAAGTGTAGGTTCCAAACTCAAGACCGGCCAGTGCCGAGAGCGGCTTGATGGTCGAAGCCGACATATACTGTCCGCTAATGGCGCGGTTGAGCAGCGGGTGCGAACCCTTGTCATCATTGAGCTCGGTCCACACGTCATTTGAGACGCCGCCGATAAAGACGGACGGATCGAACTTGGGCTGGCTCGCCATGCCCAGGATCTCGCCATTGTTGGGATCGAGACATACCACAGCGCCGTTGCCGGCATTGCTGTAGCCAGTGGTCTTGGCAAGCTCGATAGCGCTCGCCAGCGCCGTCTCACAGGCCTGTTGGATCTTAAGGTCGAGCGTGAGCTTAATGTCGGAGCCGGCCTTCGCGGGCACGGCGCCGGCCTGACCGGTCACATTGCCCGAAGCATCGACCTTGACGGTCTGCTCGCCACGAATACCCTGCAGCAGGTTTTCGTAGTAGCTCTCAACGCCCGCCTGGCCCACGATATCGCCCGACTGGTACGTAATCTTGCCAGCAGAAGCATCATCATCGCCAGAGGTTTTCTTATTCTGGGCCTCGAGCTGCTCGGAGGTAATGGTGCCGGTATAGCCCAAGATATGACATGCCGTCTCGCCATATGGATACTGGCGCTCGGTACGCTCGGCAATCTTGACGCCCGGGAACTCGCCGGCATGCTCCTGAATATAGGCAACCGTGGAGCGACGGACGTCCGTCGCGATGGTATGCAGGCTCTGGGCGCCCTCTGTATTGTCCTGAATATTGCGAAGGACCGCCACGTAAGGCATTCCAAGCACGTTGGCAAGATGGCGAACCAGAACCTCATCCTCGGCAAGGTCGCGGTAGGCCACGACAGCCAGTGAGGGACGGTTCTGGACAAGCGCCACGCCATTGCGGTCGAGGATGCGACCGCGCACAGCGGGTGTTGTAACGGTGCGAGTCTGATTACTATTGGCCTGCTTCTCGTAATAGTCCGACGAGACCATCTGCATGCCCCACAGCTTGACGGCAAGCGCCGCAAACATCGCGCCCACACCCGTGGTGAGGATGGAAAAACGGCCCTTAAAGGCGGTCGCCGCGGTATTGCCCTCGCCCTCGGTGGCGCGCGGGGCCGTTCCATGCTGCGTATCGTAGGTAAAACGGGAATCGCCGCGACGCATGACGACCAGCGCGACCACGATGGCCACAACCAGCACGATACCGGCGATAATAACCGTCAACTGGGAAGACATCTACGGGCCTCCCCTATTTGAGCTTGCGGGTCTTGGGCTTAAAGCGCATACCCGCCTGGCGTCCGCCACGTGCGGAGAATCCATAGCCGGACTGCGGCACGACGCCGGACATCAAAAACGGAATGGCAACCAGACCCGTCAGGATCGAGGACGGCAGCGCATGGCCGAAGAACGCCACGACAAAGCTCGTCTCCAAACCCATAAACAGCAAGATGATGCTGTAGATCGCATTAATGACGAGCGCAAAGGCGCCCACAGTGACGCCGCGCGCACTCGGGGTACCGCCCGTCTGACCGACGGCGCTGTGCACCAGGGCAAAAGAACCCACGGTCAGCAGGAGCGACATAACGCCCACCGGCACGGCAGCGGACAGGTCATAGAACAAGCCGCTGCAAAAACCGCACACGACGGCACGGGTCGGGTCGCCCGAGAACACGCTTAGGCACACCAGGATAATCATGAAGTTGACGCGACCGCCCGCAATGGAGATCTGCGGTGCCAGGCCTGCCTGCAGCAGCACGCACACAATGGCGGCGATCACAAACGTGCGGGAGCTCATCCCCTGCTCGTGTAGATCCATGGACATGCCCCCTATTCGCTCGAGCCGGAATCGGTCGTCTCGGACGTGTCGGAACTGTCATCCGAGCTCTCGTCCTTCGTCTTGGTCGCAGCATCGCGCGACGTTCCCTGCGGCGTGCTGTTGGCCGTGCTCACGTCCTCATCCGAGGCCGACTGTTCGTCGGTCAGCGAGGTAATGACCAGCACTTCCTCGTTGTTCTCGGCCGTCGTCTGGGCGCGCACCACAATGGTGTAGTACACATCGTTTGCCGATTTCTCAACCGACGAGACGGTGCCGAGCGGTAGACCCTTGGGGAACACGCCACCGATGCCCGAGGTCACGATGATGTCGCCAACCTTAACATCGGAGTCGACGCTCACGTACTCAAGACGCAGCGTGCCGTCAGCCTGACCCTGCAGCATGCCCTGGGCGCGCGTGTCCTGCACCATGGCGGACACGCCCGAGTTCTCGTCGCCAATCAAGCGCACAGTCGACGTTTTGGCCGATACCTCGATAATCTGGCCGATAACACCGGCAGAACTCGTCACGGGCATGTTGATGGTAAGGCCGTCGGCAGAGCCCTTGTCGATGGTAACGGTCGAGGTCCAGGCATCGCCAGAGGCACCAACGATACGAGCAGCGGTCGATTTGAGGTTGTAGGTCGACTGCAGGCCGACCAGCCCCTCCAGACGCTCAGCGGTCTTTTGAGCCTCGGAGAGCTCAGCAACCTTAGAGGTCAGTTCCTCGTTTTGCTTCTTAAGCTCGTCAAGCGTGTCCTGCGACGCCGTAAGGTTAGAGAACACGTTGCCGATCGCATTGAAGGGAGCCGCCACAGCCGAACCCACAAAGCGCACCGGCGAGGTAATCGTCGTTACGCCCGAACGCACGGCATGAATCGGTCCTGCCTCGCCCTCGCGGATGTAAAACGTGAGCAGCAACACCGAAATCAGGCTGAAAACAATCAACGGGCGCATACCCGTTGATTGTCGCTTGGTATTCAGATTTGTGGAGAAACCCGAAGATCGTGCCAAATGGAATCCACCTTTTGGAAATTAAGCATTGGTCTGGACGAAGCCGCCATCAAACGCATTGGCCTCGAGCACGCGGGCACAGCCGTTAACGACGTTATCGAGCGCCGTGGGGCTGACGTTGACCGAAACGCCGGTCTCATCGCGCAGGCGCACGTCGAGACCGCGCAGCAGCGCGCCGCCACCGGTCAGCAATATGCCATAGTACATAAGGTCCGAGGCAAGATCGGGCGGCGTGGCATCGAGTGCGTCCTTGACGGCCTTGGCCATCTCGTCGAGCGGCTTGTTGAGTGCGCGACGAATCTCCTCGCTCTCGATGCGTACGGTCTTGGGCAGACCGGTGATCACGTCGCGGCCGTTGACCTCGACGTCGAGCTCGTCCTTGAGCGGCACGGCGGAACCGACCTTGATCTTGATGTCCTCTGCCGTACGCTCGCCGATGGCCAGGTTGTAGGCATCTCGAACGTGCGTGAGGATAGCCTGATCGAACTCGTCGCCGGCAATACGGATGGACTGCGAGACGACGATGCCGCCCATAGCAATAACGGCAACCTCGGTGGTACCGCCGCCGATGTCGATGACCATGGAGCCGGTGGGTTCCTCGACGGGCAGATCGGCGCCGATAGCGGCAGCCATGGGCTCTTCGATCAGGTAGGCCTGGCGAGCGCCAGCCTGGATCGTGGCCTCAAATACGGCACGCTTCTCGACCGACGTGACACCGGAGGGGACGCAGACGACAACGCGCGGACGCGGGGTCCACGGATAGCGCTTCTCGGACGCCTTGTCGATAAAGTAGCGGAGCATGGCCTCGGTAACATCGAAGTCGGCGATGACGCCGTCCTTCAGGGGACGAACGGCCACGATGTTGCCGGGCGTACGGCCGAGCATGCGCTTTGCCTCGATACCGACCGCCAGGATGCGCTCGTCGTTCTTGTCGATGGCGACAACAGAGGGCTCGCGAATGACGATGCCCTTGCCACGCACGGAGACAAGCGTATTTGCGGTGCCGAGGTCGATGGCAAGATCGCCCGCATAGCTACCGAAGAACATATCCATCAAAGAAAACAACGCAACTCCTGATGTGTTGGATGATTGCTGGAAAACTACTAGCTCATCATACTAGCGCAAGCCCGGCACCTCACTTGCGGTGAAGCGCCGGGCAAAGCTAAATCCCATAAGGTCACTACTGGTTGTCAGCAGCCGAGAAATCCATATCGAGCGAGGAAACGGCCCAGCCGATATGGTTATCGGAGCGCGCGAATTTGACGGTGTACTCCTGCTCGCCGCCCTTGGACAGCGATGCCATAACCTTGGCGGTCGTCTCGGTCATGGACTGATCCATGCCCTCGACGGACACGGTGGCACCCTGCGGAATCGAGGAGATGATCATCGACTTGGCGTCCTCGGACAGGCTCGAGGCCAGGCAAGACTCGGCCTTTGCGGTGTCACCGTCGCCGGCAGCCTGGAACAGATCGGTAACGACAGACTCCTGGGACGGGAAGCCAAAGCCGCGCGTGTAGGCAAAGCCCAGACCGCCCGCGGCGATCAAAATGAGCAGAAGCAGCACGATGAAGACTTTGAGACCCGTGTGGCGATGGCGACGACGGACCTTGGCCTGCTTACGGTCCTGACGGTCCTGCTGGACCATCTCGGACTCGGACAGCTGTCTCTTATACACATCTCCGAGCCCACGAGACTAGGCATGATCTCGT
>URVF01000095.1 GCA_900551185.1 uncultured Collinsella sp.
CACGCGTAAGATCGTCGGCAGCGTCAGATGTGTATAAGAGACAGGTGGTTACGTTGCAGAATACTCCGTTTTTTTGCACGGGCCAGGATGGGGTACCTCAGGAGAACACAGCGGTATCCCGTAAATATATACAATCTGTACCGTAATTTATACAAAACGAAGAGGCAGACAGCGTAGGGTGGGTGCATTGGGGTGCTTGGTGCATCAAAACAGGGACCCCACGTGCCGTATACTCTGGCTGGATGTGAAAACGGCTTGACGCGTTGCCAGACGTAGGGGGAGGGTGTCTCGATGAGCGTATTCGAAATTGTGTTTAGTCCGACGGGTGGAACGGAGAAGGTGTCTTGCCTTGTGGCTGGAGCGCTGGACAAGAATACTGTTACCGTCGATCTGACCGATAGCGGGTTGGATTTCCACGAGGTCTCGATGACGAAGGACGACGTGGCTGTTATCTCCGTGCCGGCGTATGCCGGTAGAATCCCGGCTGTGGTGGCTGACCGGTTGGGCATGGTGCGCGGCAACGGGGCTCGGGCTGTTTTGGTTTGTGTATACGGAAACCGCGCGTTTGAGGACACGCTCGTAGAGCTGGAGGACGTTGCGAAGCATGCGGGATTCCGGGTGATCGCGGCAGTTGCGGCCATTGCAGAACATTCCATTGCGCGACAGTTTGCTGCCGGTCGTCCGGATGCGCAGGATGCGGCGCAGCTTGCTGAGTTTGCTCAGCAAATTCAGCAAAAGCTGTTGGCTGAGGATGCGTCCGAGCCCTTTATCCCCGGCAATCGTCCTTATAAACAAGCTGGAGGTCACCGCATGGCGCCCGAGGCAACAGAGGATTGCGTCTCCTGCGGTGCATGCGCCGCGGCGTGCCCCGTTTGTGCTATCGACAAGGGTGACCCCAAACGAGCAGCTGGCGAGGCGTGCATCTCCTGCATGCGCTGCATCGCCGTATGTCCGCGAGGTGCTCGCAAGCTTGATCCCAACAAGCTATCCGCTGTTTCCCAGATGCTGAGCAAGGTTTGCGTCGTGCGGAAGGAATGCGAGCTCTTCATCTAGCGCATACGAAATTGGCGCAATGGGGCCAGGTTAATCTGCACCGACCTGGTGCAAACAAACCTGTCCCCATTGCACCAGAGCAAGGAGTGTCCCCGGGTGCCGGCAGAAAAGGAACGTCCCTAAGTACCGCATAAATACCGTTTATCGGAGAAAAAATACCGTTCGCCGGTCATAATGATTGTTCCGGCTTTGGGCTTGTCTACAATAACCCCCGTAAAAGAAATGCGGAAGGTTACCGAGTCCCCTCGGACGTGCGCCTAACCAAAGTCTTTGATCGCGAGCGTCTCAATGGGCGCATTCGATTGATTTTGGTTGGGCTATATTTATGAAGGGACATGTCACCATGGGTTTCTTTTCTCGCCTGATGGGCGGTTCGGATGAGCAGAAGACTGCGGCTTCCGAGTTCGAAATCCTTGCTCCCGTTTCCGGCGAGCTTGTTCATCTAGAAAATACCAATGATCCCGCTTTTAGCAGCCGTGCCGTGGGCGATGGCGTTGCCGTGGTTCCCCAAGAGGGAACGGTGTGCGCTCCTGTTTCCGGCACCGTCGCGGCGCTGTTTCCGACTGAGCACGCGCTGGGCATCATGTCCGACGACAGCTCCACTCAGGTGATGCTGCATATCGGAATCGACACTGTTAAGCTTGAGGGCAAGGGCTTCCATGCGCTTGTTGCCCAGGGTGACCATGTCGACGCGGGCCAGCCCCTCGTCGAGGTCGATTTCGACGCGGTCCGCGCCGCCGGCTTCGATCCCACGGTCTTCGTTATCGTGTGCGAGCGCTCGGAGAACTCGACTCTTCGTGAGCATGCTTCCGGCCCTGTTGCTGTTAAAGAGCCTGTCGTCTGGCTTTCCGAGTAAATTCTTGTGGTGGGTACCGTGGTTATCAAGCGAGTTTTTAACAACAACGTCGCAATGGTCACTTCGGACGATGGCTCCGAGCTCATCGTCATCGGTCGAGGCCTCTGCTTTGGTCGCCATGCCGGCGATGCCATCGATGAGACGTCGGTCGAAAAGACCTACGCGTTGCAGGAGGGAACTTCTCAGGATTCGCGTACGATTGACCGCTTGGCACATCTTTTGGAGTCCATCCCCACCGTCAACCTCGTGATTTCCGAGGACATCGTTCAGATGCTCCGTCGAGAGCTCAATGTTGATATCAACGATAAGATTCTCATTGCTCTCGCAGACCACATCAGCCTTGCTTTGGAGCGTGAGCGCAAGGGCGTCTCCTGTGAGAATCCGTTGCTGCTCGAGATCCAGCAGTTCTATCGCAAGGAGTATGCACTTGCGGGCCGTGCGCTGCAGATTATCAAGGAGTATATGGGCATCCAGATGAGCGAGGAGGAGCAGGGTTTCATTACGCTGCATATCGTCAACGCCACCATGCCGCAACGCTCCGATCGTTTGATTGTTTCGGTCCAGCTTGTTCGCGACGTGCTCGCGATTGTTTCTGAGCGCTATGCTACGACCCTCGATGACACCTCGCTGCCTTACGAACGTTTCGTTCGTCACCTGCAGTTTTTCGCACAGCGAGCGCTCGATCCTACGGCAGGGCAAATCAACGGAGACGCGCTGTTCCGAATCGATGAAACGGCGTATCCCTGCGCATTCTCGTGCGCGGACGCCATAGCCGCCCACTTGTCGTCTACCTATAACGTTGTCGTTACCGATGCTGAGAAGAGTTATCTCGCGTATCACATTGTTAACCTGCTTGGAGAACCTGGTCTCTAGGCATAACGTGCCCACACATCGATTGGTATAAGGCAAGGCTTACGGTCTTGCCCAGGGCACATCTGTCTTAATTTGCGGAAAAGGAAGGGGAGTACCGCTATGACCGCAAAAAAGAAGTTCAATTTCAAAGCGCCGTTGGAGGTGTTCGCGAAGTCGATCGTTCAGCCGATGATGTATCTCTCGGTTGCCGGCATCCTGCTCATCGTGGGCATCATTCTGACCAACAAGACCATCTGCGCCATGATCCCCGTGCTGGGCTTCGGTCCGTTCCAGCTTGTGGGCGCCGTTGTCTATCAGTCACTGATGTTTATCATCAACAACCTCTCGATTCTGTTCTGCGTGGGCATCGCCGGCGCCATGGCAAAGAAGAACAAGGGCCATGCTTCGCTGATCGCCCTGATGTCGTTCTTCCTGTTCCTGCAGGCTAACAACATCGTGCTCAACGCCACCGGCTCTCTTGCCGATGCGAGCGGCATGCTCGGTCTTACCGGAACCGGCCAGGCCACCGTTATGGGCATCCAGGTACTCGATACCGGCGTATTTGACGGCATCATCCTCGGTTGCATCACCGGTGCTGTGTTCAACAAGTACTCGAACAAACAGTTCCCCATTGCCCTTTCGATGTTCTCGGGCGTTCGCTTTCCGTTCCTGATCATGATCATCATTTCCTGGATCATGGGCGCTGGCTTCTGCATCGTTTGGCCTCCGGTCCAGGGTGCCATCTCCTCCGTTGCCGGCATCATTAAGGAGTCGGGCAACATCGGTCTGTTTATCTACGGCATGCTCAACAAGCTGCTTGTTCCCACCGGTCTGCACCACCTCATCTACACCCCGTTCCAGTTCTCCGATGTGGGCGGCACCCTGACGCTGGGTGATCAGGTTATCGCCGGCGCCTATCCCATCCGTGTTGCCGAGATGGCAATGACGGGCCAGCCCTTCTCCGATAGCACCTATTTCAACAGCTACACCTTCAACAACCTGTGGCCCTACATCGGTATCGGTCTCGCCTTTATCGTCACCGCTTACAAGGGGAACAAGGATAAGACCAAGGCCGTTATCATCCCGCTGATCATCACCGCCGTGCTCTCCTGTGTCACCGAGCCCATGGACTTCCTCTTTGTCTTTGCCGCTCCCGTGCTCTTTGTCGTTCACTCGGTTCTTTCCGGCATCTTCCTGGTCCTGCTCAAGGTCCTCTCCGTGCCCGCTTCGACTGCAGGCGGCATCATCAACATCGTGGTCTCCAACCTGGTCCTGGGTGTCGATAAGACCAACTGGCCGGTTATGCTGGTGCTTGGAGTCGTCAACGCCGCTCTGTACTTCTTCCTCTTCACCTTCCTTATCAAGAAGCTCAACCTCCACACGCCTGGTCGCGAGGAGGAGTCCGAGCTTGCTGAGTCCGTTGCCGAGGGCGAGGCCGCCGCTTCTATCGCGGTGAAGCAGGGCGCTGTTGCCGCAGCTCCCGCAGAGGGCGTCGATGCAGGTATTGCCGACCTGGTCGCAGGTCTTGGCGGCAAGGACAACATCGAGGAGCTCGAGAACTGCTTTACGCGTCTTCGCGTGAACGTTAAGAACCCGGACCTCATCGATGAGAACCTCATTAACCACGTGCCCAACAGCGGCATCAACCGCAACGGCAACAATATCCAGATCATCTTTGGCATGAAGGTCGCCGAGATGCGCGACAAGGTCGAAAACGCAATTGAGAAGGAGCAGTAAACAATGATCATTACTCTGTGTGGTGGCGGATCCACCTTTACCCCCGGCATCGTCAAGTCCATCGCCCTGCGCAAGGACGAGCTCGACGTTGACGAGATTCGTCTGTACGACATCAACGAGGAGCGCCAGCGCAAGATTGGCGTGCTCGTGGACTGGATTCTGCACGAGGACCTTGGCCTGGACATCAAGCTCACGGTGACCACCGACAAGGAGACGGCTTTCACCGACGCGAGCTTCGTGTTTGCCCAGATGCGCGTGGGCGGCTACGCCATGCGCGAGCAGGACGAGAAGATTCCGCTGCGTCACGGCTGCGTGGGTCAGGAGACTTGCGGTTGCGGCGGCCTTGCCTACGGCATGCGCACCATCTTCCCCATGGTCGAGCTGATCGATGACGTTGAGAAGTACGCCAAGAAGGACTACTGGATTCTCAACTACTCCAACCCTGCCGCCATCGTCTCCGAGGGCTGCCGCGTGCTGCGTCCCAACGCTCGCATCATCAACATCTGCGACATGCCGATCGCGATCATCGACGTGGTTTGCGCCGCGCTCGATATCGACAAGAAGGATGTCGAGTACGATTACTTTGGCCTCAACCACTTTGGTTGGTTCACCTCGATTCGCCACAAGGGCGAGGAGGTGCTCCCGCAGCTGCGCGAGTACATCAAGGAGCATGAGATCCTGCTGCCCGATTCCTACCTCAAGGGCATGGGCTCGCTCATGGCAAAGAAGCCCGAGGAGGCCACCGACGAGCATCCCGAGCAGAACCGCCACACCAAGGGCAGCTGGTACTACGTCTGGAAGGGCGAGTACGAGATCATGGAGTGCTTCCCGGAGTACCTGCCCAACACGTATCTGAACTACTACCTGCAGCAGAAGGAGTTCGTCGAGCATTCCAACCCCGAGCGCACCCGTGCTAACGAGGTTGAGGAGACGCGCGAGAAGAATCTCTTCGACGGCATCGACCACTACGAGAAGACCGGCGAGATCGACGAGAGCACGTTCTATGCGGGCAGCCACGGCGACTGGATTGCCGACCTGGCTATCGCTCTGAAGAACGACACCAAGCAGCGCTTCCTGGTCATTTGCGAGAACAAGGGCGCTATCCCCAACATGCCCTACGACGCTATGGTCGAGCTGCCTGCCTACATTGGCAAGAACGGCCCCGAGGTCATCAGCCGCGACAACATTCCTCTGTTCCAGCAGGGTCTCATGATGCAGCAGCTGAACTCCGAGAAGCTCGTGGTCGAGGCTACGATCGAGGGTTCGTACGAGAAGGCGCTCAAGGCCTTTACGCTCAACAAGACCGTGCCGTCGATGAAGGTCGCCAAGGAGGTTCTCGACGACATGATCGAGGCCAACAAGGGCTACTGGCCCGAGCTTAAGTAAAAGCAACAGGGTCGCTGGCCGCATACCTAGAGCAATGCCCCGTCCACGTGATTGCGTGGACGGGGCATTGTCATTTGGTAACGCGTTTTACCAAATATGGCATTTATCTGCGGTAATGTTCTATTTCACCGCTGAGGGTGACATTTCATGCCGCCTGCCGAACTGCGTGAAGACCTAACAACTTTTTAGGTCAGTGTTGTGCCTGTCTCTTATACACATCTCCGAGCCCACGAGACTAGGCATGATCTCG
>URVF01000096.1 GCA_900551185.1 uncultured Collinsella sp.
ACGAGATCATGCCTAGTCTCGTGGGCTCGGAGATGTGTATAAGAGACAGTGACACCTGCGCGCTTTGAAATCGGGCAAAAGCATAAGCAGGAGAACGAGGCGGGTTCCAAGGCTAGTTGGAACACGCCTCGTTCCGATTCACGGCCAACGATGAGCTATCCCTCGCGCATGGCCCTGGCTTTTGCCCTGACATCGCTCATGACGGTATTGGTGTTGGTGGGCGTAGTCTCCGTTGTATGGGGCACGGTTTTTACGGATTACACGCGCTCCAATATTGTCGAAATCGCCAATTCCGCTGCCGAAAAGTTGGCAACGTCATATGAGGAAAACGGTTCTTGGACCGCGGGGGAGCTGCGTACGGTCGCGACATCGAGCTTGGTGTCCGACGATCTTGGTATGCAGGTCGTCAATAAAAAGGGCGTCATCGTCTACGACGACTCGTGGCCCTCGGCAAGCGCTACTGCCGATGTACGCGAAAATCAGGCGACGACCGACGATGCGAGCGGAAAGAGGGCATCGCACAGCCCAGTCTCGTCTGCTCCCACCGATTCCAATAGTGTTGCCAACGTTGAGATCGTGACGTCCTCCGGCGAGCACGTGGGTCAGGTCAAATTGTGGGCGGTTGGCTCCGATGCCCTGCTCACCAGGGCAGACTCGGCATTCAGAGAGAAGACCTTTAACGCCATGGCCCTTGCCGCGGTTGTGGCCGTCTGCATCTCGGTCGTTATCGGAGCGCTTGTGTCGCGCATGCTCACCAAGCCGATTCATCGTATTACCAGCACCGCCAAGCAGATTCGCGATGGCGATCTGTCCGCTCGTACGGGCTTGCGCGGCGATGATGAGATCGATCAGCTGGGAGAGACCTTCGACGAGATGGCCACCTCACTCGAGAAGGACATGAAGCACGAGAAGCGCCTGACCTCTGATGTTGCCCACGAGCTGCGCACGCCGCTCATGGCCATGCTTGCAACGGTCGAGGCCATGCAAGACGGTGTGTATCCCACCGATGACGAACACCTGGAAACGGTCGCATCCGAGACGCGTCGTCTGGCCCGTCTGGTGCAGCAGATGCTTGACCTGTCGCGCATGGAAAACAGCACGGCTCCGCTCAACCTTGAGCCGGTGGACATGGTTCCTTTCGTGCGTTCCATCGTTAATGCCCAGGAGCGCCTGTTTGTCGACCGCGATCTGCGCCTGCGTTTTGCGGACGAGACCCAGGGTCACGACGATGTCGTCGAAGCCGATCCCGACATGATCACGCAATGCGTCATCAACCTCATGAGCAACGCCATGCGCTACACCCCCGAGGGCGGTTGGGTCGTGGTGTCGGTGCTCAGTGACCGCAAGCACGTCAGCATTGCCGTTTCTGATACCGGCATCGGTATTGCCAAGGACGATCTGTCGCGCATCTTCGGGCGGTTTTGGCGCGCCGATGCCAGCCGCGCCCGCGAAGCTGGCGGCCTGGGCGTTGGCCTCGCCGTGACCAAGCAGATCGTCGAGCGTCACCATGGCTACATATCCGTGGAGTCGGAGCTTGGAAAGGGTACGACTTTTACAATTCATCTGCCCCGCGAGCACACGGCAGACGCGGCATCTACTACAATGGAGCACTAGCTTTTCGCTATTCGGTGAAGGAGGGGCCGCGTCCCTGCCGCTCCGAGTTTGCGAAAACATGCGGGAAAGAACCCGCATTTCTGTCGTATTTAGGTAAGGAGTGACTCACGTGACAACGATGGAGCGTCGTCCGGATTCCCGTGGCAAGGTTCGTGATATTTACGATGCCGGTGAAAACCTGCTGATGGTCGCCACCGACCGCATTTCTGCGTTCGACTTCATTCTTCCCGACGAGATCCCGTTTAAGGGAGAGGTACTCAATCGCATCTCGGCATTCTGGTTCGATAAGTTTGCCGACATCGTCCCCAACCATCTCGTTTCCATCGACCCGGCGGATTTCCCCGAGGAGTTTGCTGAGTATCGTGACTACCTCGCTGGCCGCGCCATGCTGGTTAAGAAGGCCCAGACGATTCCTATCGAGTGCATCGTCCGCGGCTATCTGACCGGTTCGGGCAAGAAGACCTACGACGAGAACGGCACCGTCTGCGGCATCCAGCTGCCTGAGGGCCTGACCGAGGCTTCCAAGCTTCCTGAGCCGCTGTTCACGCCGTCCACGAAGGCCGAGATCGGTGACCACGACGAGAACATCTCGTTCGAGCGTTGCTGCGAGATCGTGGGCGAGGACATCGCCACGCAGATTCGTGACCTTTCCCTCAAGATCTACAAGGCCGCTGCCGAGTACGCCGCGACCCGTGGCATCATCATTGCCGACACCAAGTTCGAGTTTGGTGTCATCGATGGCAAGGTCACGCTGATCGACGAGTGCCTCACGCCCGACTCCAGCCGTTTCTGGCCTGCTGCCAGCTACGAGGAGGGCAAGATCCAGCCTAGCTACGACAAGCAATTCGTCCGCAATTGGCTCAAGGCCAACTGGGATATGACAGGGGAGACCCCGCACCTGCCCGCCGAGGTCATCGATGGCACGTCCGAGCGCTATCGCGAGGCCTTCCAGATCATCACGGGCTCCCAGTTCACAAGCATGAAGGAGAACGCATAAGTGAGTACCCGTAGCGCCACGAACAAGCGCACGCAATCCCACGAAGTTACCGGGGTTGCGCGCAAGTCTGCCGCATCTGCTAAGCCCGCCCGCCAAGCAGCGAGCTCCGTTCGCGTCGTGCCGGCTTCGTCTAAGGCACGCCGCAAAGAGCTCGAGAAGGGCGAGAACCTCGAGGGCCTCTCTAAAGAGGAGAAGCGCGCCCGCAAGGCCAAGCAGCGCGCCAAGGAGGACCGCATCTATACGGTGTCGAATATCCTCCTCAAGCAGGACGAGGACTACACCAAGCGCCGTCGCATCTGGTGGATTGTGCTCGCCATTGGCATGGTGCTCGTCGTGGCAATTTGGGCCTCGCTGTACTTCGCTCCCGCTGGCATGGTGTCCAGCCCTGTCCAGATGGTCGGCATCGTTTTGTCCTATGTCATCATCCTAGGTGACTTTATCTACGACTTCGCTCGTATTCGTCCCTTGCGCAACATGTACCGCGCGCAGGCCGAGGGCATGTCCGAGAACAAGCTCAACGCTCTTATTGAGCGCGCGGCTGCCGAGGAGGACAAGAAGGACTCCAAGAAGAAGTAGCGTTTGCATACATACTTATCGCTAAGATATAAGGCGCGTCGTTTTTGCGGCGCGCCTTTTTACTGTTCTATAGATAGATGGAGTGGCACATGATTCGAGCTGCCCTGACGGTCGAAGAGGCTCTGGAGGGCATGAAGGCCCTGGAGCCCAAGATTAAAAACTACGCGCGCCTGGTCGTCCGCAAGGGCGTAAACGTCAAGCCCGGTCAGGAGGTCGTCGTTCAGTCTCCGGTCGAGTGCGCGCCGTTTGCGCGCGTGGTGGTCGCGGAGGCCTATGCTGCCGGCGCCGGCCACGTGACGGTCATTTGGGCCGATGATGCCGTGACGAGGCTCACGTACGAGCATGTCGAGAAAAGCTATTTTGAGCAGACGCCCGAGTGGAAGCGCATACAGCTGGATTCCTTGGCCCAGGATGGTGCCTGCTTTGTCTTTATCGAGGGTGCGGATCCTGCAGCCCTCAAGGGCATCGATCCAGCCAAGCCGGCCGCGGCATCCAAGGCGAGGAATACGCAGTGCAAAGTTTTCCGCCGTGGACTGGATTACAACATCAATCCGTGGTGCATCGCCGGCGCTCCGGTCGTGGCTTGGGCGCACGAGGTGTTCCCGGGAGACGCCGATGAGGTTGCAATCTATAAGCTGTGGAATGCGATTCTGCACACCGCGCGCGCCGATGGCCAGGACCCAGAGAGCGACTGGGAACTCCATGACGCCGCATTCGAAAAGAACCTGCGTTTCCTGAACGACAATCGTTTCGACTACCTGCATTACACCGCGGCAAATGGAACCGATCTGACGATTGGCATGACGAAAGGTCACGAGTGGGCCGGCGGCAAGGGCAAGACGCCCGATGGGCACCCCTTCTTCCCCAACATTCCCACCGAGGAAGTCTTCACTTCGCCCGATCGCATGCGCGCCGACGGTATCGTGTACTCGGCCATGCCGCTCATCCATCACGGCAATAAGGTCGAAGATTTTTGGATTAAGTTCGAGGGCGGCCGCGTGGTGGACTACGACGCCCGCGTGGGCAAGGCAACGCTCGCAAGTATCATCGATACTGACGAGGGCGCTGCTCACCTGGGAGAGGTCGCGCTCATTTCCAAGAACACGCCGATCCGCGAAAGTGGTGTTCTGTTCTACGATACGCTCTATGACGAGAACGCTAGCTGCCATCTCGCGCTAGGTGTCGGTTTCCCCGAATGCATCGAGGGTGGGTACGACATGTCCAAGGAAGAGCTCCTGGAGCATGGCGTTAACGTCTCGAGCGCGCACGTCGATTTTATGATCGGCACGGACGACATCGATATTAAGGGCATTACGCCTGATGGACGTGAAGTTGTGATTTTCCAGAACGGCCAATGGAGTTGGGAATAGTCCCAGACCGTGGTACAATGCCACCCGCGGGCCGTTAGCTCAGCTGGCAGAGCAGGGGACTTTTAATCCCAAGGTCCAGGGTTCGAACCCCTGACGGCCCACCATAGAATAGAAAGCGATCGACTCCGGTTGGTCGCTTTTTTTGTTGCCGGTGCACGGGTTCGAACCCGTCGGGGCGCGGAGCTGAGTAAACGCGTGAGCGTTTGCCAGCGCAGCGCGCAAGGCGCGAAAGCAACGCAGCGGCCGCCTGCGAAGCAGACTGAACCCCTGACGGCCCACCCAAAGAAAGGAAAACGAAATGAAAACAGATAGATACGGAATTAGCGGCAGCACATTAAAGATAATAGCGGCCATTTCGATGGTTCTCGATCATGTAAGCAGGATCGTCCTGACCAATGGAATCATGACTCACGCATCGTACAATCAGATATCAGACGAGCAGTGGGCGATTCTAAGCGAGGCTTCGGATGTGCTTCATGTTCTTGGCAGAATTGCATTTCCCTTATTTTGCTTTTTGATAGTTGAGGGATTTTTGCATACTCATGACATAAAGAAGTACCTGCGAAATATGCTTGTCTTCGCAATCATTGCGGAGCCCATATACGATTTCGTTCAAACCGGGCAACTCTTTGACCTTCGGCAACAAAATGTTATGTGCGAGCTCCTGCTTTCCTTGGTCTTTTTGATTATTCTGGAAAAGATACAAAGTCTTTCAAAATGGAAGAGGCACATCGCAGAAATTGCTCTGATTGTTTTGACAGCACTGGCAGCTGAATACACTAAACTAGATGGCGGCGTGTATGGCATTCTGCTTGTGGCTGCATTCTATTTATTCCACGACAGCAAGGCCAAGATGTTCTTTGCTGCAGTATGCGCAGTGCTCCTTTCGTCATGCCATATAGTTGGCGGCGGATTTGAGTTTGCTACAGCTAATGTATTTAATCCTGATGTTGCTGCCGCGGTCGTTTCGTTGCTGCTTATCAATCTTTATAATGGCAAGCGAGGGCTGAAGCTGAAATACTTCTTCTACATTTTCTATCCGGCACATCTTGCTCTGCTTTATGGTGTCTCACTTATTGTTTTGAACTGTCTTAATAACTCTCAAACAAGTCTCTGAAAGCAGAAACAAACTGACCCTAAGACTGCTTGTGAATTTCCGGAAGACCTGAGAGATGCGAGGATAGACAACGAGGGCTGCAGAAAGATGCTTCTCAGTTCTCTGGCGGATCGCACGTATCTGTATGAGGATCACTTCCGCACACTCATTAATAACAGTGATAAACACGGCAGATCCTCAAAACATGAGGCTGCGAAGGTCGAACGATGCTTCGAAAGCATGAATGGCACCGAGAAAACGAGTTCGGAAGCATCTTCTGGATGCTCCACCATAGAATAGAAAGCGATCGACTCCGGTTGGTCGCTTTTTTGTTGCCGCGGCACGGGTTCGAACCCGAACTTCTCTATATATACTGTCTCTTATACACATCTCCGAGCCCACGAGACTAGG
>URVF01000097.1 GCA_900551185.1 uncultured Collinsella sp.
TACGAGATCATGCCTAGTCTCGTGGGCTCGGAGATGTGTATAAGAGACAGCGTAGCGCACTGGCCAGGGGTCGTCCAGACCATACTTCTCATGGTACTCGGCAACCGCCTCGGGCGAGGCACCGTCACCCAACGCCGTGTAGGCGGGGTCGGTCTTGGAGAACGACATAAGGAAGAACACCAGGACGGTGACGCCCAATGCCATGATCGGCAGCGCCACAAGACGCCTTCCAATCAAACGTAGCAAGTTGTTCACGTTCTCTCCCCTTTCTTTTGTCGGTAGGACCAACTGGTATATGAGTACGGATACTCATTACAAGACCCGAGCGACATCGTTGCCGCCCGGGTCTTCGTTTCAACTATGAGGATACGGTCCCAACGACCGACATCCTGCATACAGACTCAAGCGAGTCTTACGCCTTGACGGTCGCAACGCCCCTGAAGGACATGCTCGTCGTGCCGATGCCCTTGAAGCCATCGAGGGCCTCGCCGTTGGGCGCAGTGGACGGATCGTCCCAGGAAGCGGAGACGGTCTTGACGTGGACAACGGGGTACAGAACGGCGTTGTCGGCAATGATGTCGAAGCACTCGTTCCACTTCTTCTGCTGCTCGTCGCCCTCGGCGGCAAGAGCCTCGTCCATGAGACTGTGGAGCTTCTGCCACTCAGCGGACTCCTTCCACGGGCAACGGGTCTGCATCCAGACGTTGTCGCCGTACCACCAGTTGAGCAGCAGGTCGGGGTCGGCGCCGAAGCAGGAAGGATCGCCAGGGGCAAGGAGGATATCGTAGGCCTCGCCGCCGTCGATGGCAGCGTAGGTGGCCGGCGAGGTATCGGTCTGGATGGTCACATCGAAGCCGAGAGCGTCGAGATCGTTCTTGACCTGGGCAGCCATGCCCTTAATCTGCTCGTTGTCGGTGGTGCGCAGGGTGATGGCACCCGGGGTGATGCCAGACTCCTCGATGAGCTTCTTAGCCTTCTTGGCGTCGGTCTTGTACACCGTGGAAGCCTCATGATAGTTGGTGAAGCTCTTGGGCAGGTAGCAGCTGGCAGCGGTGGCAAGGCCGGCGAAGGTGTTACTGACCATCTTCTCGGTGTCGAGCGCATACATGACAGCCTGACGGACCTTGACGTTGTTCCAAGGCTCCTTGGCGACGTTGAACATGATGAAGCGGGTGCCGAAACCCTGAACGTTATCGATCTTGCAGCCGGCGCTCTCGAGCTGGTCGACGGCATCAGCGGTAACGAGCTCCATAACGAGCGTGGAGCCCTCCTGCTGAGCGGTAACGCGAGCGGTGGGGTCGGTCAGGATGCTGTACTGGATCTTCTTATCCTCGGCAGCATACTCACCGTTGTACTCGGGGTTGGGAACCAGGGTGATCTCGGTATCGGAGATAGAGTCGTACATCCAGGGGCCGGAGCCGATCGGCTGCTTGGCGCGATCCTCCTCGGTCTGGGTGGCCGGGGTAACGCGGACGATGGCCAGACGATCCTTGAGCAGGGAGAAGTTGGGGACCTTGGTCTTGACCGTCACGGTGCTGGCGTCCTTGGCCTCGATGGACTCGAAGGGCTGGAAGAACGGAGCATAGGTAGCGGAAGCGGCGCAAGCGGTGTAGGAGGCAACGACATCGTCAGCGGTGACCTCGGTGCCATCGGAGAACTTGGCGCCCTTGCGGATGGTGACCTCGAAAGTGGTGTCGTCCACGGACTTAGGATCGTCGGTGGCGAGCTCGTTGAAGGTGCTGTAGTCGTGGTAATCGATGCCGTAGAGGCCCTCGACGACGTGCCAGTTAGCACCCAGGCCCACAGCGGAGCCGGTGCTGGCGGGATCGAAGCTGGACGGAGCGTAAGCGGAACCAGCGGTGATCACGCCGCCGCCACGGTTGGCGGAATCGGTGGAACCGGAAGCGGAACCCTCGTCGCTAGAGCTGCCACCGCAGCCGGTGAGACCAAGCCCTGCGACAGCAGCGACGCTGCCGGTGAGGCCGAGGAACGAACGCCTGGACATACCCTTGTTGATGATGGCCATGTCTTCTCCTATCAATAGAGAATCTTACTCGGGAGCACCTAGACTTGCCCCCGCGCAACTTGCGGACGATATATACCTTACCTACCGACGAACCCAACTGAGGTGCCGCGCTCGGCGACCGATACATACATACGCTTGAACGGTATTTACTACCGTTCACCGAATTCGTTGACAAACGATTCGCCAGACAGTATGTATCGGCGAGGTGAGATATCAGTCTTCGTCAACCCGCAGGATAGCAGGGTTTTCGCTTGGGTTAGTCAAACGTTTTAGCGTTAATAAAACCCGAAACCAGCAGGCAATCATGGCGAAATAAATGGTTGAAAATCGCGCAATCATGTATATCAGTTGTTTGGCTCGTGTTTAGCTATCGGAATGGCCAGCCGCCGCCTCGGCGCGCTCGGCATTCCATGCAACGAGCGCCTCGTGGACCGCCTTGGCAACATCGGCAGGTATGCCGCGAACTTCTGCGATCTCTTGCTCGCTCGCCGCGCGCAAACGCTTCATCGAGCCAAAATGGCGCATAAGGGCACGTTTTCTGGTGGGTCCCACGCCTGGAACGTCATCGAGTACCGAAACCGTCATGGCTTTATCGCGCAACTCGCGATGGAACGTGATGGCAAAACGGTGCGATTCATCGCGAACCTGTTTAATTAGATAGAGCGAAGCAGACCCGGTCGGCAGCACGACGGGAGTCTCGTCCCAAGGCACGAAAACTTCCTCATCGGCCTTCGCCAAGCCACAAACCGGTATATCGAGCCCAAGAGCCTCAAGTTGCTTGATCGCAGCGGTCAATTGCGGCTTACCGCCATCGACAACGAGCAAATCGGGGCGCGAGCCAAAGCGCTCGTCGACCATGCGCTCGGGAGCATAGCGTCGTCCCAAAACCTCGGACATCGACACGAAGTCGTTTGCCTCGTCCAATTCGGCCTGAATTTTAAAACGACGGTACTGGCTCTTGTCGGCGCGTCCGTTGGTAAACACCACCATCGAGGCGACGGTAAAGGTTCCATGCAGCGTCGAGATATCGAAGCACTCGATACGCATCGGCGGCGCCGGCAGCGCCAGCGCGCTTTCGAGCTCCAGGAGCGCTTGATTGGTGCGGTCGTCAGCGTACCCCGTTCGCATCATGTAGCGCATGAGGGCATGGCGCGCATTTTTGGATGCCATATCGAGCAAACGGTGCTTTTCGCCACGCTGCGGCCTATGGAGATGGCAGGAACGCTCGCGCTTGCCTGCAAGCCACTCCCCCAGCGCCTCCGCATCCTCAAGCTCGACAGAGAGGTTTATCTCAGCTGGAATATCAGCCGTCTCGTCGTAATAGCGCTTAAGAAAGCCCGATTGAAGTTCCTCTTCGTCGACATCCAAACCCTTATCGAGAATAAACTCGCAGGTTCGAACCGTTCGACCCTCACGCACGACAAAGACGCAAGCGGCGGAGATGGTCTCCTCGCGATAGAAACCGATGACATCGATATCGACACTGGAGGGAAAAACGACTTGCTGACGGTCGTCCAGACCCCTGATGACCTCCAAACGACGTTTGACGCGTGCCGCGCGCTCAAAGTCGAGCGCCTCGGCGGCATCCGTCATCTCGGAGGTCAGCTCATCGACGACATCCTTGCGATGGCCCGACAAAAAACGTTCGACACGTTTGACGTTCTTGGCATAGTCCGTAGGAGAAATCGCGCCGACACACGCACCCGGGCCGCGCCCGACATGGTAGTCAAAGCAGGGACGCCCGTTTTGCGCGCAAATCATATTGACGATGTCTTCCTCGCCCCTGTGGGACTCGACGATACGACGACAACGACGCCACTCCGCACAGGATGCGGAGCAGATGGGGATAACCTTGCGCAGCGTATCTATCGTCTCACGTGCCGCACGGCTATCGGTATAGGGACCAAAATAACGCGTTCCCGGCTTATGGCGCTCACGCGTATATTTGATAGCTGGGAACAGATCGCTCTTGGTGATAGCGATAAAGGGATAGCTCTTGTCGTCCTTAAGGTCCACATTAAAGTACGGATGGTACTGACCAATCAAATTGCGCTCGAGCACCAACGCCTCGTGCTCGGTCTCCACCACGATATAGTCAAAGCTCGCCACCAGCTGCATCATCAGCGGGATCTTTTGACGCTCATCCTGCAGTGTCACGTACTGGCGCATACGGGAACGCAGGTTTTTTGCCTTGCCAACGTAGATGACATCGCCCTTGGCATCTTTCCAAAGGTAACATCCGGGCTGCGTGGGAACGCGCGAAACCTGCTCGGCGAGTGTTGGAATGTTGTCGTGACCGGCCACACGCACCTACTTGCGACGAAGCAGCGCCGAGACCTCGGGCATCTTAAGGACGACGGCAAGGCCAAAGGTAACAGCAAGCGAGACGACACCCGCAACGCAAACGTAGCCAAGAGTAATCAGAATCGAGCCGCCAAGTGCCCCGAAAAAGTGCTCAAGCGCCCACATGACGCCGGCGCCTGCGGCAGCCCCTAGGCCGCCGAGCAAAAGGCCAAAGAAACCGCCATGCAGGATAAATTTGACCTGAAGGCCACGCAGACGACGACGCAGCCACCATAGCGAACATCCGACCAAGATCACGTAGTCGACGACATACGAAAGCGCGATTGCCGGCATACCGAAGCCCAGCACAACGCCAAACAGCAGAACCGAGCCGGCCTGGCCGATGGCGGAATACAGGCAATAGCGGCTATAGGGCTTCATGTCGAGCAAGGCAGAGAAGCTCTTCTGCATCAACACGACCACGCCGTAGAGCGGCAGCGAGAACGCCAGGTAGACAAGGAACTCGGACACCAGCGCCACGCCGGACTCATCAAACTTGCCGGCACAGTAAATCATGTTGAGCGGACGCGAGAAGACAATCAGGTACAGCGCGAACGGAATCAGGAAGAACAGCATCTGGGCGACGCCACGCGAAATGCCCGTGCGAACGCTGTCGTAATCCTTCTCCTGTGCGTCGTGAGAGAGCTCGGTATAGAGCGCCGTCGAAAGCGAGGCGGCAATCAGCGCGTAGGGCAGCGTGTACCACAGGCGCGCATAGGCGATGACGGAAGGACCAGTCTCGGGCTGGACCACCAGCGCGGCAGCGTTGGTGATAGAAGTCGAGACAAACATGCACACCGTGGCGAGCAGCGTCGGGATACCGAGCGCAATCGTCTGGCGCAGCGCGGGGTCCTTAAAGTCGATATGGATATGGGGGTGCACGCCGTGCTTGCCAAGCGCGGGGATCTGACATGCCATCTGAACAAAGACACCGAGGGTCGTACCGGCCGCAATCAAGATGATGCCGGCACGTTCGCCAAACTGTGCGGACACGGGCGCAAAACCCATAAAGCTCGCAATGACGATCACATTGTTGAGGACCGGGGCAAACGTCGACCAGAAGTAGTCGCGGTGTGCGTTGAGAACGCCCGAGAACACCGAGCCCAAACCATAAAAGAGAATCTGGATGGCAAAGAAACGGAACATGAACGCAGCGGTATCCATGCTGCCGCCGTCACCCGAAAGGAACGATTGCGTCCAGATAAAGCCCGGGGCGAACACGGTCCCCAGCAACGAAATGCCACCCAGCACTAAAAGCAGAATGCCGAGCAGGTTGCCCACGTACTCGTTCGAGGCCTCGCGACCCTGCTCACGCCTCACGCCCATGTACACGGGCAAAAACGCCGTCACGAGCATGCCGCCCATCACGAGTTCGTAGAGCATATTGGGCAGGTTGTTGGCGACCTGATAGGAGGACGAGAGTAGCGACATGCCGATAGCGGCCGCCATTGCCCACGTTCGGATAAAACCGGTAACGCGAGACACGATGGTCAGGATGGTCATAAGCCCGGCGGAACGACCAACCGTGGAGTAGTCCGACGAGCCCATGTCGTCAGTGTCATCTCGCGACGAAGAAGCTTCGGATGAGGGCGTCTGAGGCGCAGATTCTTTTGCAAAATGAGCTCCGCACTTCAATTCTTCCTGCGGCATCGCTCCTGTCTCTTATACACATCTGACGCTGCCGACGA
>URVF01000098.1 GCA_900551185.1 uncultured Collinsella sp.
AGTCTCGTGGGCTCGGAGATGTGTATAAGAGACAGGGTCGTGGGCCATCGGGGTTTCGATGTTTCCCATGACGGAGAGCTCGCGACGGGCGAGCATCTCATCGTAAATGCTGGTGAGCGTGATACCTCGGGCGGATTCACGCATGGTGAGGGGGCTGATGATGGGGGAATGATTGGTGTCCATGAGGACTCCTTTCTGTTGGTTGTGTTGTGGAGGAATAGGATTGTTGCCCGCGGAGGGGCTGGCGGGCTACAGGGTTCGTCCGAGCCTGAGATCGAGCTCGGTTGTGGGGCAGGCTGCCTGTTCGTGCGGCTCGCAAGCGCCAAGGGCTCCAAAGCGATGGAGCGTTGCGACGGGCGTGGTGTAGGCGAGCCGCAGCTGATGCTCGATAGGGGCACATCCGTCATTTTTGTAATGAGCCGCGTAGTACTGCGCGATGCTGGCGTTCATCTCGCTGCCATTGCGATGGCGCTCAAACTGGCGTCTGCAGGTCTCGATGATCTTTGCTACCGACTTGGGTGCCGTCGCGGGAACAAGGGCGAGATAGCCCTCAAATAGTTCGTTGATGCTCAGGAGGCACAGCAGGTCGATCAGCGTCCTTATGGCTGCTCCCTCGGCGGAAAAGTGCGCGGTCATGCGGTTATATCGGTTGCGGTCGACGATGGCCGCATGGGGTCTTGGAGTTTTCTGCCCCGTGGTCCCGGGCTTTTGCCGCGCCTGTGTATTGAGCTCGACGTTGCAGCGCTTGAAGCCGTCCAACGGAAGGAACAGTGCGGTGCGCAGGGTGTTCCGCTTGCTTTCGAGTTCATGACGCTCGTCGGGTTCCCATTCGAGCTTGAGTTTCGTGTCGAGCGCCGTAAGCATATGGGCTAGGCAGCCTACGGTAAGAACGTACGAATCTTTATCGCGTTTTGGGGCATAGGGGTCTGTCAGCTTGCGAATGTCGGGGTCGCCCATGATCTTTGTGCAGCGCTTCAGCAGTTGAGGGTGGTCGGCCAAGATCGTCGCGAGCGGTAGCGACGCGTAGTTCTTGATGGTCGCGGCGGCAAAGGCGGCGTCATATTCGTTTGCATATGCTCGCTCAATGCGGGCATCCAGAATGCTTTTCTTATCGCCGTCTTCAGCGTGGCGGTTTGTCATAGCTTCTCCAATCGGTTGATGTTCGTGCTGTTTGTTGATGTGTTGGTTGTCATGAGTGATGTGCTTGCCGTGGGTGATGTGCTGACGTTGGGGTGCTATGCGGTTTTCAATGAGCCCGTGAGGCAGTTGCTGCAGGGGCGGGATGGAACGGCCCATGCAAGGCGGAAGGCATCGTGCTCAAAATCGAGACAGCAATGCCCTGGGTGCCTCACATGTGGCAGTTACCTCATTAAGTTGTCATTGCGTTTGGGGTTGTACTTTGCCGATCTTCCTTCTCTTACACGCTAAAACTCAAACTTCATATGCTCGATCTACTTAAAACCGCAACGGCGGTCTTTTATCAACTTATATGTCGGAACGCGTCTTTGCAAGTACTTTTTTGCCTTTGTTTCAAATGGGGTGGTTTTGCAACCGTCATACGCGCGCTGTGCGAACGTGCCCCGGCTCGGATAAGATAGTGCGCGATAAAAACGATGCAAGGAGGCACATATGGCAATCAAAGCCATCGCGATGGATATTGACGGTACGCTTACCAACGATCAGAAGGTGATTAGCCCGCGTACGCGCGAGAAGCTGCTCGTGGCGCAGGAGTCGGGCATTAAGCTCATCTTGGCTTCGGGTCGTCCCGCATGGGGGCTGCACGCCTTGGCGCAGGAGCTCGACCTTCAAAACCATGACGGTCTGCTAGTCGCTTTCAATGGCGCACATGTGGTCGACGCTCAGACCGACGAAGTGCTGTTCGATCAGGCTATGCCTGCCGACGAGCTGCACCGTCTGATTGATCATCTGCAAAACTATGATGTGATTCCCATGATCTCGCTCGGTCGCGACTTGCATGTCGAGGACTCGTATCACTGCATGATTACGCTGCCGGATGGCTCGCAGAAAAACATCGTCAAATACGAGCGCGATGCCTGCGACCTTAAGATCCGCGAGGTCGAGAGCTTGCATGAGGTCGTGGACACTTATCCCGTAGACAAGCTGCTGACGGCAGGCGACCCGGCATACCTGCAGGCGCATTACGAGGAGATGTATGCGCCCTTTAAGCAGACGCTTTCGGGCATGTTTACGGCTGACTGGTACTTTGAGTACACGGCGCCCGGTATCGACAAGGCCCGTGCGCTTGAGGGTGCCCTGCCCAAGCTCGGCATCGATGCCAGCGAGGTCGTATCGTTTGGCGACGGCCAGAACGACAAGTCCATGATTGAGTGGGCGGGTACCGGTGTTGCCATGGGTAACGCCGTCGACGAGGTCAAGGCTGTGGCCCAGATGGTGACCGCCAATAACAACGAAGACGGTATTGCGGTGGCGCTGGATAAGCTGCTGGGTTAGAATCGCCGATAATGCATGGTTCGGGCGCCTGCTTACAGGCGCCCTTTTGTTAGGGAGGGTGCCGTGTCCGCATTTCCGTTCGACGCCGTTATCTTTGACATGGACGGCGTGATTGTCGATACCGAGTATTACTACCTGGGCGAGACTGCCGCGTTTGCCAAGGAACTTGGGCTTAATCTGACTCAAGAGGAGTTGAATGGGCAGGTCGGTACCTCGCATCAGTTCTTCCTGCATATGCTGGTCGATTGGTTTGAGCGCGCCGGTAAGGGGCATTTTACTGGTGAGGAAGCGTTGGCCCGTTGGGACGAATGGGCGCATAAGCGTCCGCGCGACTATCAGGCTTTGATTAACCCAGGCGCCGTGGATACGATTCGAGAGCTGCCGCGCCGTGGCGTTCGCGTGGCGCTTGCCAGCTCGTCTCCCATGGTTAGCATCAATGAAGTGCTCAATGCGTGCGGGCTGTCGGATGCCTTTGAGTATGTGGTGAGCGGCGAGCAGTTTAAGGAGAGCAAGCCCGAGCCCGACATCTACCTGCATGCGCTGGACCTGCTGGGGCTGCCTGCGAATCGCTGCTGCTGCGTTGAGGATTCGGTGCCTGGCATCACCGCTGGCAAGCGAGCCGGTCTGGCAGTCATTGCCAAGCGCGAGGAACGCTTTGGCTTTAGCCAGGATGCCGCGGACAAGATTATCGACCAGCTGCCGGAGCTGCTCACGCTTTCTTAGGAGTGCGGTAGTTGCGCGTTTTTCGGGTCTGATGAGTAAATAGCCAACATTTTGGTGCGGCAGCAAGCATACTTTATGCTAATGCGGGCTCAAGGGCTTGTTGAATGCCCCTGAGCCCGCTTTAGACTTAATTGTGCTTGGAGAGGGTAAATGCCACCGACTAAAGGGCTAACTGACGGTAAAGCAGCGATACCGCTGTACCAACAGGTTATCGATATCATTAAAAACGAAATCAATTCCGGTGCCTACAAGGCGGGCGCGCGGATACCCAACGAATTCGAATTGGCTGAGAGCTATAAAGTTGGCCGCGTTACCGTGCGACGCGCTATTGAGGAGCTCGTCCAGCAGGGCTATCTAACGAAGCGGCAGGGGAAAGGCACGTTTGTCAATGCCCCCAAGCTTAAGCGCAAGATTCGCCAGAAGGATGACGTCCAGAGTTTTTCGGACGCATGTCGCGTTAACGGAATGGAGCCGGGGGCGTGCGTCATTTCGAGAAAGATACTGCCGGCAGATTCCACCGAAGCGCAGTTCTTTGGTGTTCCCGTTGGAACTGATTTGATTTGCGTTGAGCGTGTACGTACTGCCGATGGAGTCCCCGTCATGCTCGAGAACAACATATACGTTTACGAGGACAACGCCTATCTATCAACGGCACCTCTATCTAACCAATCCATTTTTGAGTTCGTGCGCAACCGAACGGGCCGCACGCCCGCGTTTACCGACCCGTGCACGCTCGAGATCGCGTGCGCGTCGCCCGAGGTCGCTCGGCTGTTGGCAGTTCCCGTTGGCGAACCCTTGTTTTATATGGAAGCCTTCTTTTTCGATGAGCAGCGGCGGCCGTTTATCATCGGTCGTCAGCGGATCGTTGGGTCTCGCTACGTTTTTGACATCTAGGACATTGCGAATGGAAACGCCCGGTGGATCATCTCACCGGGCGTTTCCATACCGTTCACGGCGCGAACACAACCGTTCAACCGCGTTGCGGCAACCAGTTTGAAATTATCTTGATGAAGGAAAAAGCTGCTGGTAATCTATGGGACGTCATAGAACGTTTGCCTTATGCAAACGTTGAAGCGAGATGCGATGCAGTCTCGAGTTCTTTGGAGGTATCTATGTCAGATACGAAGGCGAAGAAGACAAACAGACGTTTTAAGTTCAAATTACCGCATGTCTATACGATCATGTTCTTGCTGATCGTTGTCTTTGCGGTCCTGACTTGGATCGTTCCCTCTGGTCAGTATCAGCGCAAGACGATTTCGACAGCGGCGGGCGAGCGTGAAGTCGCCGTTGCTGGAACCTATGAACAGGTCGATAAGAACTACACCGATTCCGAGACCGGCGAGACCACCAATCTGGGCCAGGATATCTTCGCGGTTCTGCAAGCGCCCACCAAGGGTATCCAAGAGGCTGCCGACGTCGTTGCGTTCGTCTTATTGATTGGCGGATCGTTCGCGATCATCACCAAGACCAACGCTTTGAATGCCGGCATGAGCCGTGTGATTAAAAAGCTCAAGAACAAGGACATCCTCATCATTCCCATCACGATGACATTGCTGTCCATTTGTGGCACTACGTTTGGTATGTCTGAGGAAGCCCTGCCGTTCTATGCCATCTTCATTCCCATCATGATGGGTATCGGTTATGACTCGATGACGGCATTCATCATCTGCTTCCTTGGTCCTAACCTGGGATATTGTGCTTCGACCATCGACCCGTTTAATGTTTTGATCGCCCAAGGCATCATTGGCATCGAGGGTAATCCGCAACTGTGGCTGCGTGCCGTTTCTTGGGTCATCTTCACTGCCGTCGGTATCGCATGGGCCATGCGCTACGCCATGCGCGTCAAGAAAAACCCCGAGTCGTCCATTGTGTACGAGGACGATAAGCTCAAGCGTATTGAATTTTCCGTGACCGATGCCTCCATCGAGGAAGAGTTCACTATCCGTCAGAAGCTCGTGCTTATCGATTTTGCTTGCGGTATGGGCATTATCGTCTGGGGTCTTGTTACCCAGGGCTGGTACATGAATCAGATTTCCGCCGTGTTCCTTGGCATGGGCTTGCTTGCCGGTATCCTGGGCGGCCTTGACCAGCAGACGATCGCAGAGGAGTTCGTTAAGGGTCTCGCCGACTTTGCGTACGCTGCCGTCGTTATCGGTATCGCTCGCGGTATTCTGGTCATCGCCGAGGGCGGCATGATCATCGACACCATCCTCCAGGCGCTCGCTACCGCGCTCGCCGGTGCACCCGCCGCCGTCTACACCACGTTTATGTATGTCGTCCTTGGCCTGCTCTCTTTGCTGGTTCCCTCGAGTTCTGGCCTGGCGGCGCTCACCATGCCCGTTATGGGCCCCCTGACCGAGCTCATGGGCCTCAATCCCGAGGCGGCCGTCACCGCGCTCCAGTTTGCCAACCAGACCATCAACACCATCAGCCCCGTGGCGGGCATGACGGTCGCCGGTCTTGCCGTGGCTAGGATTTCGTTTGGCCAATGGTGGAAGACCATTTGGAAGTTCTTCATTTTCATGGTCGTCTTTGGCCTGATCGTAACGGCAATCTCTGGCATGCTTCCGGTGTAGGTGGTTGTGATGTCTGATCGTTTGACGGTCCTGACGACTAAGAGCGTCTTTACCGGTACGGGGGACCTGCCGTTTGAAGGTTTCGTAGCGGTCCGTGGCAATCGAATTGAGGCTGTTGGCACCAAGTGTGAGGTAGCTTCGTATTTGACCCAGGCGGACGAGGTAGTTGACCTGGGCGACCGCACCGTCATGCCTGGCCTGATCGATGTCTGTCTCTTATACACATCTGACGCTGCCGACGATCTTACGCGTGTAGA
>URVF01000099.1 GCA_900551185.1 uncultured Collinsella sp.
ACGAGATCATGCCTAGTCTCGTGGGCTCGGAGATGTGTATAAGAGACAGCCTCCCGGCAAGATGGCCGTCGCCGACTACGTGCTTAAGCAGCTGCGCGCCCGCGAGGCCGAGGATTTCCAGGACACCTGCGCCCGCGCGGCCGACGCCGCCGGCCTGGCGATCGTGCACGGCGTGGTCTATGCCCGCGACCACGTCAACGGCGCCGCCTCCGCCAACGGCAAGCACTAAAACCCACCATTTAGGGACAGGTTTATTTTGTCAGGTTTTACCTACGGAAACGCCCCAGTTGCGGCATCGCAATAAACCGCGCGCCGCCATACGCACATAGCACCCGAAAGGGGGCCGGCCTCATCACAACCCGAGGCCGGCCCCCTTTGCCGTTTTACCCGATAAGGCTGACCAAAATAAACCTGCCCCTATTTGGTAGGCCAAAGTGGATAAACCCTGCTCCCAACCGCCGAAGACACACGTAAGCGACATGTCCATGAGGGTATAATTTGCACCGTATGTCTGCACAACGCCTGTGCGCGTACGGTTTTATTCGGGCTACCGTCCATTTCCGTGGAGGCACGGTTCGGCAGCCCTAACAAGAGAGGGGTTCTATGTATAAGATCCTGGAGAAGACGCAGTTCTCGGAGAAGGTGTTCAAGTTCCGCATCGAGGCGCCCGCAATCGCCAAGCATGCGCACGCTGGACAGTTCCTCATGGTTCGCGCCAACGAGACGGGCGAGCGCGTCCCGTTTACCCTGGCCGGCTGGAACGGTGACGAAGGCTGGGTCGAGTTCATCTTCATGGTGATCGGCAAGACCACCGAGATGCTGTCCACCTACGAGGCCGGCGAGTCGCTGCGCGACGTCGTGGGCCCGCTGGGCGTTCCCACCGAGATGGCCGAGGGCCCCTGCGCCGTCATTGGCGGCGGCGTCGGCCTGGCAATTGCCTTCCCGGTCGCCAAGCACCTGGTCGAGACCGGCCACGAGGTGCACGCCATCATGGGCGCCCGCACCAAGGACCTCCTGCTCATGGAGGACCAGTTCCGCGAGCTCCTCGACGAGGACCACATCCACATCACTACCGATGACGGTTCTTACGGCGAGCAGGGCGTTGTCACCGCTCCGCTGGAGCGCCTGCTGCAGGACAAGGCCGTGAGCCAGGTCTTCTGCGTCGGCCCCGTTCCGATGATGAAGTTCTCGACCCTCACCGCCCAGAAGTACGACACCCCCATCACCGCGTCGCTCAACCCCATCATGGTTGACGGCACCGGTATGTGCGGCTGCTGCCGCGTCGAGGTGGGCGGCGTGACCAAGTTCGCTTGCGTCGACGGCCCCGACTTCGATGCCACCCTGGTCGACTGGGATGACCTTCGTGCCCGCCAGGCCGCTTACCGTTCCGAAGAGGGCGAGTCCCTCAAGGCCTATGAGGAAAAGAGCTGCGCATGCCACTAGTTAACGGTCGTTTCGTTGCCGATATGAAGTCGCCCCGCACCCCCGATAACGAGGAGCCGGCTGCCGAGCGCGCCTGCGACTTCCGCCCCGTCGACAAGGGCTTCACCGAGGAGATGGCGCTGGCCGAGGCCGAGCGCTGCCTCAACTGCAAGAAGCCGTTCTGTGTCGAGGGCTGCCCCGTCAACATCAACATCCCCCGCTTTATCGAGCAGATCCGCGCGAAGGACTTCGGCGGCGCTCTCGATACCATCCGCGAGGACTCCATGCTTCCCGCCATCTGCGGCCGCGTCTGCCCGCAGGAGAACCAGTGCGAGGGCAAGTGCATCCGTGGCAAGAAGTCCGAGCCCGTGGCCATCGGCCAGCTCGAGCGCTTCCTAGGTGACCGCCCCGAGCTCGCCTCCACGCCCAAGATGGCCCCCAAGAACGGCAAGAAGGTCGCCGTCGTCGGCTCCGGCCCGTCCGGCATCACCTGCGCCGGCGAGCTCGCCCGCAACGGCTTTGACGTCACCGTCTTTGAGGCCTTCTTCACCGGCGGCGGCGTGCTGGTCTACGGCATCCCCGAGTTCCGTCTGCCCAAGGCAGTCGTCAAGCGCGAGATTGACGGCCTAGAGGACATGGGCGTCAAGTTTGAGTACAACTCCGTCGTGGGCAACATGGCCACGGCCGAGGAGCTGTTCGAGCAGGGCTTCGACGCCATCTACGTGGCGACCGGCGCTGGCCTGCCCAAGTTCCTCAATGTCCCCGGCGAGAACCTGCCCAACGTCTTCTTCGCGAACGAGTACCTCACCCGCGTGAACCTGATGAAGGCCAACAAGTTCCCCGAGTACGACACCCCCACCAAGCACGGCAAGAACGTCGTCGTCTTTGGTGGCGGCAACGTGGCTATGGACGCCGTCCGTACTGCCAAGCGCCTGGGCGCCGAGCATGCCATCATCGCCTACCGTCGTACCGAAGATGAGATGCCCTGCCGTCGCGCCGAGCTGCACCATGCCAAGGCCGAGGGCGTCGAGGTTCTGCCGCTCGTTTCCCCGCTCGAGTTTGTCTCTGGCGAGGACGGCTCCGTGTGCGCCGTCAAGGTCCAGAAGATGGAGCTCGGCGAGCCCGACGAGTCCGGCCGTCGTCGCCCGGTGCCCATCGAGGGCGCCATCGAGGAGATTCCCTGCGACGTCGCAATCTCGGCTATCGGTACCAACGCCAACCCCTTCGCAAAGAAGATCGGCGGCAAGATGGAGCTCAACAAGTGGGGCTACATCGTCGCCGACGAGGAGACCGGCCAGACCACCGATCCCCGCATCTGGGCCGGCGGCGACATCGTCACCGGTGCCGCTACGGTCATTCTGGCGATGGGCGCCGGCAAGAAGGCCGCCGCTTCCATCACCAAGAGCCTGCTGGGCGAGTAATCACCCTCAACGTTAGCCATCAAACGGCAAAGTCCCCGTCGAGCACACGCCCGGCGGGGACTTTTTCTATGCCGGCCGACCGACCGCCACAAAGGGGACAGGCACCTTTGTGGTGGTTTGGAGCCTGGCTGGTCGGTGTGTCTCAATCTGTAACAGTAAGAGGCAAAATTCCTTGCTACGTGTTACAGATCGAGACATTGCGCCGGCGGTCAGACGATTCATCTAAACCTGTAACATCTAGGGCCGTTTTGGCTGGCTAGGTGTTACAGATTGAGATTTTGCTGAAGCCGAGAATAGGAGCTGTCACCAAAACTTAGCGCTTGCGGCGCTTGGTCGCGGCGACACCGGCGGCGGCAACGGTTGCACCGGCAATACCCAGGGCGGCGACCGTCATCGCGGTGGCATCGCCCGTGGCAGCCAGGACGGCGTGGGACTTCTTGGCCGGCGTGGTTTTCTCAACCGTCTTGGTCACCGTGGTGGTTGCGGCAGGCTTGGTCTCCGGCTTGATCTCCGGTTTCTGCTCGAGCTTGGTATCGGGCTTAACCTCGGGCTGCGGCGCCGGCATCTCCGGGTCGACCGGGACCGGCTTAGCCTCGGGCGTAAACGTCAGGTCGGTGATTAGCCATAGCGTACGGAACAAGCCGGGAACAGGCGCATGCTCGCTTGCCTTATCCACCCGATAACTGCACTCCACGCCATTGACCATCAGTTTAATGTTAGACGTAAAGAAGAAATCGCGCGCCGGCTTAAAGTACAGGCCATAGCGATAGGTCACACCAGATTTAAAAGCGTCGATGTGGTTGGTGATTTTCCGGTCCCAGAATATATCGGAGTTCACTTCACTTCCATCGCTGCCCGTCCAGAACTCACACTGAAGAATGGAGTTCGAGCCCGCCGGAGTTTCTGCCGTAAAGTCCGGTTTATCGCCCGCCCTAAAGATGGTGGTGGCGTCGTCAATCTCGATAACGTCGATGGTTTGCCAATCATCAACCGGCTGCTCGCACAGCATATTGGCCGCATTGGGCACAAACACGCTATCGACGGTCTTATCTGTCACGTCGGTCACACCATGCGACGTAATGGCGTCGTTTGCCGGCGCGGCGGCGTTGTCGCTGGGAATGTTTTGTTCAGCGGGTGCCGCATTGTTAGACTCATCGGCGGCGTCAGCCGGAGTCGTCTGCTGAGGTTCGGCGACAGTTTGTGCCGCCGGAGCAGCGTCGGTTGCAGGCGTGGTCGCCGGAGCCGCATCCTCCGCAACTGCCGGCGTCACCAGAGCCGCGGCAACCTCGCCCGTCGCGGCGGCGGAATCCGCGCACTCGGTCGCGAGCGCCACGCTCGGCAGCAGTAGCTGGACGATCATGAGTGCGCACGCACCGACGCTGGCAATCTTCACGCCCACGCAACGCCAAGTACCGTGAACGAGCGAGCAAGCGCGCTCGCGCTGGGTTTGCTTATCAAAGTGGCTTCCGTTCATAACGGCCTCCCTAATCGAAGGATTAACGCCACTACAAAGGCGCCTGTCCCTTTGCGGTGGTCCTGTACAACCAAGATGCGCCAAATGGCCCCGTACGCCTAGGTTCGTACATGCGAGCCCAGGCTGTTGCCTACGAAAATACAAAAAGCTGCCGCGAAGACACTTATGCCCACACAGCGGCTGAAAATGGCTGTGAAAGCTAATGCTAGCTGCTGCGGCGCTTGGACGCGACGAGGCCGGCGCCGATAACGGACGCGCCCGCGATGCCGAGGGCCGCTGCCGCCGTCGCGGCGTTGTCGCCCGTGGCGGCCAGAACACCGGAAGCGCTTTTGGCGCCGGCGGCAGTCTTGGTCGTAACGGTCTTGGTAACCGCCGTGGTGGTCTTTGCGTCCTTATCTACGGGCTTGGGGTCAGGCTTCTGCTCGGGATTGGGCATAGGATCGGGATCGGGCTCCGGTGTCGGCTCGGGCTCCGGTGTCGGCTCCGACTCCTGCCCGTCTCCAAAATCAATCACTACATCATGGGCGACCTCGGCAGAACCGACGATATCCGTAATAGCAGACGAACCGGCAACACCGACGACCTGCCCGTTCTGGGAGCTCGGCCATTTCCCCGTATCGACAACCTTCTTCACATCGCGCACGGCACCGTCCGTCGGAGTCGTAATCATCGCGTTCCCTTGTAAATCGATCATCGCGGCACGGAACAGTGTCGCATTCGCGCCGTTGCGGTTGATCGCATAGATTCCCGCAGTCGCCCCCGAAGCCTCAATCTTCGATTTGAAAATCTGGATACGAGGCGTTTCAAACTTGGTATTTGCCTCTGCCATGATTCCAAAACTTTGATTGCGATCGGCGTCGATGCCGCTTGCGGCAGACAAGCTTCGAGACGTGAGGTTCGACTTCTCGACAAGCATCCACACCGCACCGGCTTGCGAGCGTGCGCTGATACCCGCCGAGAGCGAAGCCGCACTACCAGCCGAAAGCGTGACATCGGCTCCGTTGACGATTTTCATGAGGGTATTCTTCTTGATACCAAACGTATTGATGCACATGGAAGCCCACGAGGCATCGCCAGTCTTAATCGACAGACTGGCGCCATCGACGGTGACATCGCCGCCGTGCTCATAAGCGGAATCCGGCTCTTCCTGCTCGCCTTCCTGGGCAGCGTGTCTGTTTGGAATGTTATCAGCATGGATACCGCAGATGATCTCCATTGGACGCCAAGATCCTTCAGCCGATTTCGCCTCGATTTTGACATCAGCGCCCTTATCGATTGTCACGCTGCCGGCCGTCGCGCGAATGCCCGCCACGTTTTCCGCTGCACCCGAAGCCGTCGCGTTGACGCTGACGCCGCTGATGGTCACATCGCCGCCGGTCCTGCCGTCTCCCGACGCTGTAATTACATCGTTCTGGGCCGTCGCATTCAGGGTGCCGTCGCCGGCAATGGCAAGGTTACCGTTCTTAACAGCAATGGCGCTCTGCCCGGCGTCGGCCGTGACGGTGTTGGTGCCCGTCACGCCGATGGTGAGGTTGCCCTTGGCGCCGATGGAGCCGCCGTCGTAGCCGTTGAGCTTCATCTGTCTCTTATACACATCTGACGCTGCCGACGATCTTACGCGTGTAGAT
>URVF01000100.1 GCA_900551185.1 uncultured Collinsella sp.
GGAGCGCCCGGTTCGAACACGGAAGCGGGGCCACCGGACAGGATGATGGCCTGCGGATCCTTGGCCAGCATCTCATCGACCGGCATGGAATGCGGCACGAGCTCCGAATAAACATTGGCTTCACGCACGCGACGTGCGATCAGCTGGGCGTACTGGGCTCCGAAATCGACAACGAGCACAGGACCTGCAGCCATAACACTCTCCCTTTAATATGAGGTATCAAGAAACGAACAATACTAACTGCTCTATTGTGACGTTGCAAGGAGACATTGGAAACACGTGAACGGAGAATGAACGAATCTCACAATTGCTTACTCCCACCTACTCAACACGCCGCGTGTGTATCTAGGGAAACGAACGTGGGAAACATGTGTTAACCGACTAAAAACGTTGATTTTGAGCCGTTTTTCAATCTTTTTGATAGAGTGTGAAGTACGCACAAAAATCCCGATAAAAGCACACATTTGCGTACAGAAAAATAACAATTGAACACACAGTCGCAAAAAAACAGCAAAAAGTCGAACCGCGCTCGTAATATGTGCAAGTGACTGGAAATGAGGCATACCGCGTAACCGCAAGGTTTTAGGCATGGCTCATGACCTAAGGAAATAAACAATCGCACATCACAGTGCAGGAGTACAGGAGTACACATGACGAGTCCTGTTATTGGCACCCCTTGGAAGAAGCTGAACGCTCCGGTTTCCGAGGAAGCTATCGAAGGCGTGGATAAGTACTGGCGCGCAGCCAACTACCTCTCCATCGGCCAGATCTATCTGCGTAGCAACCCGCTGATGAAGGAGCCTTTCACCCGCGAAGACGTCAAGCACCGTCTGGTCGGTCACTGGGGCACCACCCCGGGCCTGAACTTCCTCATCGGCCACATCAACCGTCTCATTGCTGATCACCAGCAGAACACTGTGATCATCATGGGCCCGGGCCACGGCGGCCCGGCTGGTACCGCTCAGTCCTACCTGGACGGCACCTACACCGAGTACTTCCCGAACATCACCAAGGATGAGGCTGGCCTGCAGAAGTTCTTCCGCCAGTTCTCCTACCCGGGTGGCATCCCGTCCCACTACGCTCCGGAAACCCCGGGCTCCATCCACGAAGGCGGCGAGCTGGGTTACGCCCTGTCCCACGCCTACGGCGCTGTGATGAACAACCCGAGCCTGTTCGTTCCAGCCATCGTCGGCGACGGCGAAGCTGAGACCGGCCCGCTGGCTACCGGCTGGCAGTCCAACAAGCTCATCAACCCGCGCACCGACGGTATCGTGCTGCCGATCCTGCACCTCAACGGCTACAAGATCGCCAACCCCACCATCCTTGCCCGCGTTTCCGATGAGGAGCTCACCAAGTTCTTTGAGGGTATGGGCTATAAGCCGCACTTCTTTGTCGCCGGCTTTGACGACGAGAGCCACGCAAGCATCCACGAGCGCTTTGCCGCCCTGTTTGAGCAGGTCTTTGACGAGATTTGCGACATCAAGGCCGCCGCGCAGGCCCAGGCCGCCGCGGGCGAGACCGTGGTTCGCCCGGCCTACCCCATGATCGTGTTCCGCACGCCCAAGGGTTGGACCTGCCCCAAGCAGATCGACGGCAAGAAGACCGAGGACTCCTGGCGCGCCCATCAGGTGCCGCTGGCGAACGCCAAGGACACCCACGAGCACTTCCGCGTGCTGCGCGAGTGGCTGCGTTCCTACAAGCCCGAGGAGCTCTTTACGCCCGAGGGCCAGGTGCGCCCCGAGGTGACGGCCTTTATGCCGACCGGCGAGCTGCGCATCGGCGCCAACCCCAACGCAAACGGCGGCAAGGTTCGTCGCGAGCTCGAGCTGCCCGATATTCACGCCCACGAGATTCCCGTTGCCGAAAAGGGTCACGGCTGGGGCTCCACCGAGGCCGCCCGCGTCTTTGGCGAGTACACTGCCGACGTTCTGGCTAAGAACATGGACGATTTCCGCATCTTCGGTCCCGACGAGACCGCGTCCAACCGTCTGCAGGCTGCCTACAAGGTGACCAAGAAGCAGTGGGACGCCGGCTTCTACGAGGACGAGGCCAACGACGAGCTGCTCGCCGGTTCCGGCAAGGTTGTCGAGCAGCTGTCCGAGCATCAGTGCGAGGGCTTCCTCGAGGCCTACGTGCTCACCGGCCGCTCCGGCGTGTGGAGCTCTTATGAGAGTTTTGTCCATGTGGTCGACTCCATGGTCAACCAGCACTGCAAGTGGCTCGAGGCTACCAAGCGCGAGATTCCGTGGCGTGCCCCCATCAGCGGTCTCAACATTTTGCTGTCGAGCCATGTCTGGCGTCAGGACCACAACGGCTTCTCTCATCAGGATCCCGGCTTTATCGACCTGCTGCTCAACAAGGCCAATGAAACGCACATCGTGAACGCCTACTATCCGGCCGACGCCAACATGGCTCTCGCCGTGGCCGAGCGCGTCTACCAGTCCACCGACTGCGTCAACGCCATCTTCTGTGGCAAGCAGCCCGCCCCGACCTTCCAGACGGTCGACGAGGCCAAGGCAGAGCTCGCCGAGGGTGTTGCGACCTGGGAGTGGGCATCGACCGCCAGCTCGCTCGCCGAGGCCGACGTCGTGGTCGCCACGTGCGGCGACGTGCCGACGCTCGAGGCCCTGGCTGCAACCGACATGCTGCGCGAGCTGGGCATCAAGGTGTGGTTCGTCAACGTGGTCGATCTGCTCAAGATTCAGAACGTCTGCGAGAACGACCAGGCCATCAGCGATGAGCGCTGGGCTGAGCTGTTTGGCCGCGGCGAGAAGCCCGTGCTCTTTGCATTCCACGCCTACGCCGGCACGATTCGCCGTCTGATCTGGAACCGCCCCGGCCACGATGCCTTCCGCGTCCACGGCTACGAGGAGAAGGGCTCCACGACCACGCCGTTCGACATGCTGCGCCTGAATAACATGGACCGCTGGGCCCTGGCCGCCGACGTGTTGCGCATGGTCGACGCCGATAAGTTTGCCGAGCAGATTGATGAGTGGGAGGCCTTCCGCACCGAGGCCTTTGAGTTCGCGTGCGACGAGGGCTTCGATCACCCGGCCTTTACCGACTGGGTCTGGCCCGACGCCGCAGCCGCGACTGCTGCCGACGGCGCGCTTTCCGCAACGCAGCTAACTGCCGGCGACAACGAGTAGGTAGGCATCCGGGACGGTCTCGCGCTGGGGCCTGCTCCGGGCGGGTTGCCTTGCTCCGGGAAGTGGGCTTCGCGAACTTCCCAGAGCAAGGCAACCCGCCCGGAGCAGGCCCTCTCGACCGTTTCGATATGCGGGGGCTGATTCTTTTTTATGTAATGGGGACCTTGCTTACGCTGCCCTGGAAGCCGTGCATCTAACTATGGTCAGCCAAGATTACATTGCCGGGGCCGGGGAGGCATGCTTTGTTTTGAGAAGTTCGCGGAGCCCACTTCTCAAAACAAAGCATGCCTCCCCGGCCCTCGTCCGTGAACTTTTCCGCTGGGCGAGTCATAGACGCCGTGCGCCGATAGGGTAAGGCGGCGGCTTGAAATTGGTGCTATATTCGGCTTGAGTTGTTTAATGCTAGTACGGGAGGCTGATATGGGGCTGTTCAAGAAGAAAAACCCGCAGGATGCCTTTGATCCCGATGTGTTTACCATCACGGATACGATTTTGGACCCACCGCGGTTTACGTTTTTGCCGGCTATCTACCAGGATGCCACGCGCCGCAAGTGGGCCGTGCATCAGCGCGGCGGCGAGCCGAAGATTTTTGACTATGCGGACGTGCTGCAGTGCGAGATTGTCGAGACCGGAAATCCCGAGGATGTGCCGGAGGTTAGCAAGCGCGAACTGGCTCAGCAGATTTTGATTAATCCAGCTCAGGCTACCAAAAACAACGCTGCCAAGCGTAATATGTGCCTTGGTATGGGTGTCATCGTTGCCGTGCAAACCGGCGAGGATGAGATTTCGAAGCTTGAGATTCCGGTGACCGCGGGCGAAGTCAAGCGAGACTCCGGCCTATATCGATCGTATCGGAACGTTGCGGAGCAGATCAAAGAAGCCTTCGACGCCATGGGGCGTCCGGAGCAATGATGCCCGCAGCATCAAGCGGTTGAGGAGCCTTGCCCATGTCGAGTGAACCATATGCGATTCCGCCCAAAGATCGCGCCTTTGAGGGCATTCTTTGGTATATCAAACATTATGACCTGCAGGGTGGTGACCGGCTGCCCGCCGAGCGTGTGCTCTGTGAAGAGCTGGGCGTGTCGCGCACGGCGTTGCGCGCTGCGATCACGCGTCTTATTTCGTGCGGAACTTTGGAAAGCCGCCGCGGTTCGGGCACCTATGTGTGTCCTCCCAAACCGCTGAATATCTTTCAGGAAACATGGAACTATACGCAGGCGGTGGAGAGGGTTGGCTCAAAGTCGACCGCACGCCTGGTTTGGTCCAAGGTCGTGTACGCCGATATCGATCTGGCCCAAAAAGCCCAGATCGACCTGGGCATGCCGCTCTTCTGCATTCGGCGCGTGCGCGTGGTTAATGGTTCCCCGGCGTCGATTGAGACGGCTCACGTCAATCTGTCTTTGTGCCCCTCGCTTCCCGATCACGATTTTGAGCAGGAAAGCCTCTACGACGTTTTGCTCAAAGAGGGGAATGTCCATGTGGCGCACGGCAAGGAGCATATTTCCATCAGCCGTCTGAACGCCGACGAGGCCAAGTTGCTGGGTGCTCAGGAGGGCACGCCGGTGTTTTACAAGGCTTCGCACGAGCGTGACGAGAACGATGGCTTTGTCGAGTATTGCAAGTCCGTGATTCTGCCGACCAAGTATCGTTTTGCCGATAACGGCGAGGCAGACGGCGTTGCGACGAAGGTGGGTGTCGAATGGCTGATGCAGTAGAAGACTTGCCGGTTTACAAACAAATTCGCCGCTGCATTGCGGAGCGAATCGAGCGCGGCGACTACCCGACGGGCTCGATGATTCCGTCCGAAAACGAGCTGGCCGAGGAGTTTGGCACGACACGCCTGACAATCCGAAGCGCCATGGACGAGCTGGTCAAAAGTGGCCAGATTCGTCGCGTGCAGGGCAAAGGCGCCTTTGTGGGACACAAGTGGTTTGACGAGCACGAACGCAAGGGCGGCTTCCGCCAGTCGGTTTTGGCATCGGGCGCGACGCCGTCGGTGCGCATCCTGGCGCGCTCCAAACGCTACGCCGGCCCGTATTATGCCGACTTGTTTGGCATCGCCGAGGACGATCTGCTTTACTCGGTGCGCCGCCTCAACTGCATCGATGGTGAGCCCGTATCGATCGAGATGACACTGATTCCGTGCCTGCTGTTTCCGGGCATCGAAGACGTGGACATTTCGGTCTTCAGCCTGTTCGAGACCTACGATATGTTGGGACGCAAGCCAGATCAGTCGGTAGAGAAACTCGATATCGAGGCGCTGGGCGCACGCGATGCGAGTTTGCTCAATCTTGAGCCGGGCGATCTGGCGCTCGTGCTGGAAGGCCTGACCTATGACTCGAGTGGGCAGGCAATCGAGCATGCCAAGTCTTTTACCCGCGGCGACGCCGGCGGATATACCTACAACTATTAGCGTCTAGAGCGTCCCTGCGCATGGCGGGGGCGCTCGTTTTTACGGATATATGTCGCTTGACCGATGAGCGGCAAAAACTGACCGTCTACCGAGAGGGGAGGACGAAATCAAAAAATCGGTATTAAAAACGGCTAACCTGTAATCGTTCACTGGTATTAAGAACCTTTGAATTGTTGAGCTTGGGGCCAAGATGTCCACAAGGTTAAGCGGTGCGACGGGGCGGCAAGCCCGTTCATTCCGTGCGACAATTCAAACTGCTCGTGAAAGGAGCGGGAATGAAGGAGACCGAGAAGATCGAGATCATGCACTTCGACCAGGAGGGCTACCTCG